>NZ_JBQILM010000010.1:0-53450 GCF_056797215.1 Evtepia sp. | reverse complement strand
AAAAAGCAAGAGGCCGGCGAGGGTGAGATTACGCCCTTCCAGGCCATGTCCACCGCCCTGGCTGGGACGGTGGGTACCGGTAATATCGCCGGCATCACCACCGCCATCACCCTGGGCGGTGCCGGTTCCATCTTCTGGTTGTGGATCACCGCCCTCATCGGCATGGTGACCAAGTACTCCGAGGTTATGCTGGCGGTCAAATACCGTGAGCGCAACCAGTATGGCGACTGGGTCGGCGGCCCCATGTATTACATCAAGAACGGCCTGGGCAAAAACTGGAAGTGGCTGGGTGTTATCTTCTGTATTTTCGGTGCGCTGGCTTCCTTCGGCATCGGCAACGCCACCCAGGTGGGCAACATCACCTCCTCCATCGGCAACGTGGTGAAGGCATTTGACCCCAGCTTTAGCGCAGATGGAGCAAAGACCCTGAACCTGGTGCTGGGCATTGTCTTGGCTGTCCTGGTGGGTATCGTCATCCTGGGCGGCGTGAAGCGCCTGGGCAGTGTTACGGAGAAGCTGGTGCCCTTCATGGCTGTGGTGTACATCATTGCCTGTATTATCGTGCTGATTTATCACGCCGGCACTCTGGGCGAAGTGTTCCACGACATCTTTGCAGGTGCGTTCAGCCCTGAGGGTGTTACCGGCGGCGCGGTTGGCTCGGCCATGATGGTGGTTATGTGGGGCGTGAAGCGCGGCGTGTTCTCCAACGAGGCTGGCTTGGGCTCCGCGCCCATCGCCCACGCGACCACTTCTGAAACTGACCCTGTGAAGCAGGGCCTGTATGGCATCTTTGAAGTGTTCATGGACACCATCGTCATCTGCACCCTCACTGGTCTGTGCCTCCTGTGCGCTGCCAAGGGTGCGAACCTGGACCTGAACTTTGGCGTCCAGGGCGACACTGGCCTGAACGCCGCTGCCCTGGGCACCGTCTTTGGCGACAAGGCCGGTACCCTGGTCATCGCCATTGGCCTGACCCTGTTCGCGTTCTCTACCGTGCTGAGCTGGTCTCTGTATGGTTCCCGCTGCTTGGAGTTCATCCTTGGGCCCAAGGCCATCAAGCCCTATCAGATCGTTTTCATCCTGTTCGTGATCGTGGGCGCTACCATGTCTCTGGATTTGGCTTGGGCTATCGCGGATACCCTCAACGGCCTCATGGCGATCCCCAACCTGATCGCGATTCTGCTTCTGTCTCCTGTCATCGTAAAAGTGACCAAGGAGCACTTTACCAAGAAGAACACAGAGGAATAAGTCTGCCATCCGCAGGACGGGTCTACCGTCCTGCGGATGATTTTTTTACTTTCCCAGGGCATGGCTTCCATTTCTCCGCTTGCGCAATAGGAGAAGATATAGTATAATGAAAAAGACAGAAAACCTATATGGCAGGACAAAAAAATAATGGACGCTTTTTGTGACTGACGGAAGTGGTGGAACCACGGGGAGCAAAAGTGACAGCGTTTTGCCGACCGTCTGGGCAGTTCAATTTTCTGAAGGAACGGGAATTGGACTGCCATTTTCCATTTCAAAGCCCTGCCGCCGTACACATGAGAGAAGAGAGGATGGGTATTATGAAAAAAGTTGGGATCATTATGGGCAGCGACAGCGACCTGCCCGTTGTGGAAAAGGCTATGGATAAGCTCAAGGAATACGGTGTTCCCTATGAGGTCCATGTCTACTCTGCCCACCGCACCCCCCAGCAGGCCGGGGACTTTGCCCGCAGTGCCCGGGAAAAGGGGTTTGGCGTCATCATTGCCGCTGCGGGGAAAGCGGCCCACCTGGCCGGGGCCATGGCAGCAGGGACCACCCTGCCGGTGATCGGCATCCCAGTGAAGTCCTCTACTTTGGACGGGCTGGACGCGCTGCTCTCCACTGTCCAGATGCCCACGGGCATCCCCGTGGCCACGGTGGCCATCGACGGCGCGGCCAACGCGGCTCTGCTGGCGGTGGAGATGTTGGCCATCGAGGACACGGCTCTGGCGGACAAGCTTCAGGCCAGCCGGGCGGCGGAGCAGGAGACGGTCCTGAAAAAGAGCGCCGATGTAGAGAAAAAATATAACCAATAAAGGAAAGCGAGGAACACAATGGGCGGATTCTGCGGCGCAATTTCCAAGCGCGACATTGTAATGGACGTATTTTTTGGCACGGACTACCACTCCCATCTCGGCACCCGCCGGGGGGGCATGGCGGCCTGGGACCCGGAGTTAGGCTTTCAGCGGGAGATTCACAACATTGAGAACGCCCCCTTCCGCACCAAGTTTGACAAGGCCCTGGGGGAACTGAAGGGGAAGGTCTGCATCGGCAGCATCAGCGACACGGACCCCCAGCCCCTTCTGGTGCGCTCCATCCACGGCACCTTTGCCATCTGCGTGGTAGGGGTCATCAAAAACGAGGAGCACTTGATCCAGGGCTTGCTTCAGACGGAGGATGGCCACTTTGAGGCCATGAGCGGCGGACGGGTGAACTCCAACGAACTGGTAGCGGCCCTCATCAGCCAGCGGGACTCCATCGCCGAGGGCATCCGTTATGCTCAGATGGTGGTGGAGGGGACCGTTTCCGTGCTGGTGATGACCAAGGACGGCCTCATCGCCGGGCGGGACCGTTACGGCCGCCTGCCCATCCACATTGGACAGGACGACGAGGGCTGCTGCATCTCCTTCGAGACCTTTGCCTACCAGAAAATGGGCTACCACGATGCCTATGAGCTGGGCCCGGCGGAGGTGGTTAAAGTCACCCCAGAAGGGTGGGAGACCTTGTTGCCCCCGGGGGATGAGCTGAAGGTCTGTGCCTTCCTGTGGACCTATTATGGCTACCCCAACTCCAACTACGAGGGCATCAATGTGGAGATGATGCGCTATCGCAACGGGGAGATTTTGGCCCGGGCCGACCAGGAGCAGGGCATTGCCCAGGAGTTGGACTACGTCAGCGGGGTTCCCGACTCCGGCACCCCCCACGCCATCGGCTATGCCAACGCCAGTAAAACGCCCTTTGGACGTCCCTTTATCAAATATACCCCCACCTGGCCCCGGAGCTTTATGCCCAGCAACCAGCGGGAGCGCAACCGGGTGGCGAAGATGAAGCAGATTCCCGTGCCGGAGCTCATTGAGGACAAGAAACTGCTCTTGGTGGACGACAGCATCGTCCGGGGGACTCAGCTTCGGGAGACGGTGGAATTCCTCTATGAGAACGGGGCCAAGGAGGTCCACATTCGCTCCGCCTGTCCCCCCATCATCTTTGGCTGTAAGTACCTGAACTTCTCTAGCAGCAAGTCGGAGATGGAGCTTCTCGCCCGCCGGATCATTGTGGAGCTAGAGGGGGAAGAGGGCTTGAAGCACACCAAGGAGTATTCTGATGGCTCCACAGAGCGGGGGAAGAAGCTGCGCCAGGCCATCTGTGACGAGATGCACTTCACCTCCCTGGGCTTCCAGTCTCTGGACGGCCTGGTGGAAGCCATCGGCCTGCCGGAGTGCAGCCTGTGTACCTATTGCTGGAGCGGGAAAGAATAAGCGAGAATGTAAGCCCTTTGATCAAAAGAAAGCGAGGTAGTGTATATGCAGTCTCACTCTGACAGTTATGCCGCCGCCGGGGTGGATATCACCGCCGGGTACAAAGCGGTGGAGTTGATGAAAACCCACATCGCCAAGACCATGACCGCCGGAGCGGTGGGGGATATTGGAGGCTTCGGAGGCCTGTTCGCCCTGGACCTCACAGGCATCACCCAGCCGGTGCTGGTCAGCGGCACCGATGGTGTGGGTACCAAGCTGAAATTGGCGTTCCTGATGGATAAGCACGACACTGTGGGCATTGACTGTGTGGCCATGTGTGTCAACGATATCATCTGCTGCGGAGCCAAGCCGCTGTTTTTCCTGGACTATATCGCCTGCGGGAAAAACCTGCCGGAGAAGATTGCCGGTATCGTTTCCGGCGTGGCCGAGGGCTGCGTCCAGGCAGGGGCTGCCCTCATCGGCGGGGAGACGGCGGAGATGCCCGGCTTCTATCCGGTGGATGAATACGACCTGGCGGGTTTTTCTGTGGGGGTGGTAGACCGGGCTAAGGTGTTTGATAAGACCACCATCCAGCCGGGGGACGCAATCATCGGCCTGCCTTCCTCCGGGGTTCACTCCAATGGCTTCTCCCTGGTGCGGAAGGTGCTGGATGTGGAGCACTGTGACTTGAAAGCGCCTGTGGCAGAGCTGGGAGGGGCCTCCTTGGGAGAAACCCTGCTCACCCCCACCCGCATCTATGTGAAATCCATTCTGGCCCTGATGGAAGAGGTGGACATCAAGTCCGTCTCCCATATCACGGGCGGCGGCTTCTATGAAAACATCCCCCGGAGCCTGCCCAAGGGGATGACGGCGAAGATCAAGGAAAGCGACGTGCCCGTCCTGCCCATCTTCGAGTTGATCCAGTCCAAGGGCAATATCCCCCGGCGGGAGATGTTCAACACCTTCAACATGGGCATTGGCATGACCGTGGTGGTGCCTGCTGCCCAGGCGGACAAGGCCATGGCCACCCTGGAAGCTCTGGGCGAGAAGCCTGCGCGCCTGGGTGAGATTGTGGCCGGGGACCAGGGCGTGGAGCTATGGTAAAGACGAAACTTGCCGTGCTGGTCTCCGGCGGCGGCACCAACCTGCAAGCCCTGTTGGACGCCCAGAAAAGCGGCCTGCTCACCGCCGGGGAAATTGTGCTGGTCGTTTCCAGCAACCCCAAGGCCTATGCCCTCACCCGGGCAGAGCAGGCGGGGGTTCCCGGCATTGTGTGCAGCCGCAAGGAATTGGGCAGCCAGGAGGCCTTTGAGGCGGCCATCTCCAAGGCCCTGGCAGACCATGGCGTGGAGCTGATCGTCCTGGCAGGCTTCATGAGCATCCTCAGTGAGGACTTCACCTGCCAGTGGCCCAGGCGTATCCTAAACGTCCACCCCTCCCTGATCCCCGCATTTTGCGGGAAGGGTTTTTATGGCCTGAAGGTTCACGAGGCCGCCTTGGAGTATGGGGTGAAGGTCACCGGCGCCACCGTCCACTTTGTCAACGAGGTGCCTGACGGAGGAGAAATCCTCCTGCAAAAGGCGGTGGAAATCCAGCCGGGGGATACCCCAGAGACCTTGCAGCGCCGGGTGATGGAGCAGGCGGAGTGGAAGCTCCTGCCCCAAGCTGCCCAGATGGTATCGGAAGAGATCGGGAAAGGGAAAGAAAAATGAATGGATATGAGAACCACGCGCTGAACGCGCTGCTCTCCGGAAACCCCTATCCTGGCCGGGGCATCGTCCTGGGCCAGACGGCGGACGGGAGCCAGAACGTGGCGGCCTATTTCATCATGGGCCGCAGCGAGAACAGCCGCAACCGGATTTTTGTAAAAGAGCCCGACGGCATCCGCACCCAGGCCCATGACCCCGCCAAATTGGAGGACCCCAGCCTGATCATCTACCATCCTGTGCGGCAGTTCGGCCGGGGGCTTGTGGTCACCAATGGGGACCAGACGGACACCATCCGGGACTTTTTGGAACAGGGCCTGCCCTTTGAACAGGCCTTGCGTACCCGGGAATTTGAGCCCGACGGCCCCAACTGGACCCCCCGGATTTCCGGCCTGTTGTCCCCGGATGGCAGCTATAAGCTGTCCATCCTGAAAAGCGCCGACGCCCAGGGAAGTGGCTGCGCCCGCTATACCTTCGAGTATCCCGGACTCCCCGGTGTGGGGCACTTCCTCCACACCTATGTCACCGATGGCAACCCCATCCCCACCTTCCAGGGGGAGCCGGAGCGGGTGGCCATCCAGGGGACGTTGGAGGAATTTGCCGGGATGATCTGGGACAACCTCAATGAGGCCAATAAAATCTCCCTCTACGTCCGCTTCACAGATCGGGCCACCGGGGACTATCGGGAAATCATCCGCAATAAGCATCTGGAAGCAGGGGAGAAGAATACATGAAAGAATTGGAACTGAAATACGGCTGTAACCCCAACCAAAAGCCCGCCAGCATTTCCGTCAGCGACGGCCGGGACCTGCCCATTGAGGTCCTCAACGGACGGCCGGGGTATATCAACCTCTTGGATGCCTTTAACTCTTGGCAGCTGGTGAAGGAGCTAAAGGAGGCCACAGGCCTGCCCGCGGCGGCCTCCTTCAAGCATGTGTCCCCCGCCGGGGCGGCGGTGGGCCTGCCCTTGAGCGATACAGACCGGGCCATCTACTTTGTAGAGCCTGACGCAGAGCTGACGCCCATTGCCTGTGCCTACATCCGGGCCCGGGGGGCGGACCGCCTGTGCTCTTATGGCGACTGGGCGGCCCTCAGCGACACCTGCGATGCCGCCACCGCCGCCTATTTGAAAGGGGAGGTCTCCGATGGCATCATCGCCCCGGATTACACCCCCGAAGCGTTGGAGCTTTTGAAAGGGAAGAAGAAAGGCGGCTATAACATCGTCAAGATTGACCCCGCCTACATTCCCGCGCCCCAGGAGCGCAAGGACGTGTTCGGAATCACCTTCCAGCAGGGCCGCAACAACTACAAGGTGGACGAGAGCCTGTTGGAAAACTTGGTCACAGAGAACAAGGACTTGCCCGACGGAGCCAAGCGGGACATGATCGTGGCCCTCATCACGTTGAAATACACCCAGTCTAACTCCGTCTGCTACGTGAAGGATGGACAAGCCATCGGTGTGGGTGCCGGCCAGCAGAGCCGTATCCACTGTACCCGTCTGGCGGGGAATAAGGCGGACAACTGGTATCTGCGCCAGCATCCCAAGACCTTGGCCCTGGACTTTGTGGATGGCATCCGCCGTCCGGACCGGGACAACGCCATTGACATCTATCTCTCCGACGAGTATGAGGACATTCTTCGCCCCGGTGTGTGGGAGCAGACCTTCAAGACCCGTCCGGAGCCCCTCACCGCCCAGGAGAAAAAGGCGTGGATCGCCACCCAGACCGGCGTGACCGTGGGCAGCGACGCCTTCTTCCCCTTTGGCGACAACGTGGAACGGGCTAGGAAGTCCGGCACATCCTACATCGTGGAGCCCGGCGGTTCCATCCGGGACGACCACGTGATCGACACTGCCAACCGGTACAATATGGTCATGGCCTTTACGGGTATGCGCCTGTTCCACCACTGACAAAAGGAGGACGTTTCTGTGAAAATACTTGTCGTAGGCGGCGGTGGGCGGGAGCACGCCATCATTAAGAGCCTAAAGAAGAGCCCCCGTGCCACGGAGATTTACGCCGCCCCCGGCAACGGCGGCATCGCCGCCGACGCCCACTGCACTGGCATCGGGGCCAAGGACCTAGAGGCCATCCGGGACTTTGCGCAAAAGGAGGCCATCGACTTTGCCGTGGTGGCCCCCGATGACCCCCTGGTTTTGGGCTGTGTGGACCTGCTGGAAGGGGTGGGTATCCCCTGCTTCGGCCCCAATCGGGCCGCCGCCATTTTGGAGGGCAGCAAGGTCTTTTCCAAGAATTTGATGCGGAAGTATAACATCCCCACCGCGGCCTATGAGACCTTTGACGACCTGACGGCGGCGTTGGAATATCTGAAAACCGCCCCCATCCCCACGGTGGTGAAGGCCGACGGCCTGGCTCTGGGCAAGGGCGTCACCATTGCGGAAACCCGGGAGGCGGCCGAGGCGGCCGTCCGGGCCTGTATGGAGGATAAGGTCTTTGGGGACAGCGGCAGCCACGTGGTCATTGAGGAATTCCTCACCGGCCCGGAGGTCTCCGTGCTTTCCTTTACCGATGGGAAAGTGCTGGTGCCCATGGTGTCCTCCATGGACCACAAGCGCATCGGGGATGGGGACACTGGCCCCAACACCGGCGGCATGGGCACTGTGGCCCCCAATCCCTACTACACCGAGGAGATGGCAGCGCGGTGCATGAAGGAGATTTTCCTCCCCACCATGGAGGCCATGAACGCTGAGGGCCGTCCCTTCAAGGGCTGCCTGTACTTCGGCCTGATGCTCACGGAGCAGGGGCCCAAGGTCATTGAATACAACTGCCGTTTTGGCGACCCGGAGACCCAGGTGGTTCTGCCTCTGCTGGAAAGCGACTTGCTCACTGTAATGGAGGCCACTGCCAAAGGGACTTTGGCGGAGACCCAGGTGAAGTTCAGCGGCAAGCATGCCTGCTGTGTGGTGCTGGCCAGCCAAGGCTATCCCAAGAAGTACGAGACGGGTTTCCCCATCACCATCCCAGAGGATTTGGATGCCCAGGTCTATGTGGCCGGGGCCAAGCTGGAGGACGGGGTGCTGAAAACCTCTGGGGGCCGCGTCCTGGGGGTCACTGCCCTGGGGGACAGTCTCCAGGAGGCCATTGATCAGGCCTACGCCCAGGCGGCCCGGGTGACCTTTGAAAATGCCTATTGCCGCAAGGACATCGGCGCCCGGGCCCTGCGGGCGGAAACGTGAAATAAAGAGGTTGAGTAATCATGGTATATCGGGTTTATGTAGAAAAGCGCCCAGGGCTCGCCACAGAGGCGGAAGCCCTGCTGGGCGACCTGCGCACCCTCCTGCGGATTGAAACGCTGGAAGGCCTGCGCCTTTATAACCGCTATGACGTGGAAAATATCACACCGGAGCTCTTTGACTACAGCGTCAAAACCATCCTCTCTGAACCCCAGCTGGACCAGGTAAGTACACAGCTTCCAGAGGGCGGCGTGGTCTTTGCTGTGGAGTATCTCCCCGGCCAGTTTGACCAGCGGGCGGACTCCGCTGCCCAGTGTATCCAAATCCTCTCCCAGGGGGAGCGGCCCTTGGTCCGTTCCGCACGGGTCTATCAGCTTCTGGGCAAGCTCAGCGGGGAGGAGATCGCGGCCATTAAAAAGTACCTCATCAACCCTGTGGAATCCAGGGAAGCAGCCTTGGAGCCCTTTGACACCCTGGCGATGGTCTACGAGATTCCAGAGACCGTGGCCACCTTGGAGGGCTTCCGGACGCTGGACGAAGCGGCCTTGGAGAAGATGGTGGCAGAGCAGGGCCTTGCCATGGACGTGGACGACCTGCGCTTTTGCCGGGACTATTTCCGGGATGAGGGCAGGGACCCCACCATCACTGAACTGCGGGTCATCGACACCTATTGGTCCGACCACTGCCGCCACACCACCTTCCTCACCACCATCGACGAGGTTAAGTTTGAGAGCCCCATCCTCCAACAGACCTATGAGGACTATTTGGGGGTGCGCAAGCGCCTAAACCGCACCAAGCCCATCAATCTCATGGACATCGGCACCATCGCTGCCAAGTATCTAAAAAAGCAGGGGAAGATGCCAAGGCTGGACGAGTCTGAGGAGGTCAACGCCTGTACCGTCAAGATCAAGGTGGACACCCCCCAGGGGAAGGAGGACTGGCTCCTCCTCTTTAAGAACGAGACCCACAACCACCCCACAGAGATCGAGCCCTTTGGCGGCGCGGCCACCTGTGTAGGTGGGGCCATCCGTGACCCCCTGTCCGGGCGCTCCTACGTCTATGCCGCTATGCGCCTCACCGGCGCGGCAGATCCCCTCACCCCCCTGGACCAGACCATGGCGGGGAAGCTGCCCCAGCGCACCATTGTCACCAAGGCCGCCGCAGGCTACAGCTCCTACGGCAACCAGATCGGTCTGGCCACCGGGCAGGTGGACGAGCTCTACCACCCTGGCTATGCCGCCAAGCGTATGGAGATCGGCGCGGTGATCGCGGCTGCACCGGCAGAGAATGTCCGCCGGGAGAGGCCGGAGCCGGGGGACGTGGTGATCCTTCTGGGCGGCCGCACCGGCCGGGACGGCTGCGGCGGGGCCACCGGTTCCTCTAAGTCCCACACCACGGAGTCCTTGGAGTCCTGCGGGGCGGAGGTCCAGAAGGGCAACGCCCCGGAGGAGCGCAAGCTCCAACGGCTGTTCCGCAACCCAGAGGCCTCCCGGCTTATCAAGTGCTGCAACGACTTCGGCGCCGGCGGCGTATCCGTGGCCATTGGGGAGCTGGCGGAAGGCCTGGAAATTGATTTGAATAAGGTCCCCAAGAAGTACGAGGGCTTGGACGGCACGGAGCTGGCCATCAGCGAATCCCAGGAGCGTATGGCTGTGGTGGTGGAGGCCAAGGATGCCCCCCGCTTCCAGGAGCTGGCGGACCAGGAGAACTTGGAGTCCACTGTGGTGGCCACCGTCACCGGCAAGGGCCGCCTGACCATGCAGTGGAATGGGAAGAATATCGTGGACATCTCCCGGGCTTTCCTGGATACCAACGGGGTGGAAAAGCACGTCACCGCCGTCACCGCCCAGCCGGAGTCCATCCTAAAGGAGCAGGTGCGGGACTTCAAAAAAGGCTATTTGGAATTGGCGGAGGATTTGAATGTCTGCTCCAAACGGGGCCTCAGTGAGCGCTTCGACTCCACCATCGGCAGCGGCACCGTGCTCATGCCCTTTGGCGGAAAGCATCAGCTCACCCCCGCCCAGGCTATGGTGCATAAAATCTCCATGGAGGAGAAGGATACCGATACCTGCTCCCTGATGGCCTGGGGATACAACCCCTACATTACGGAAAAGAGCCCCTACCACGGGGCTTACCTGGCGGTGGTGGAATCTGTGTCCAAGCTGGTGGCCACCGGTGCCTCTCTGAAAGACAGCTATTTGAGCTTCCAGGAGTATTTTGAACGCTTGGGGAAGGACCCCCAGCGCTGGGGCAAGCCCTTGGCGGCCCTGCTGGGTGCCTTCCGGGCCCAGCGGGAGTTGGAGATTGCCGCCATCGGCGGGAAGGACTCCATGAGCGGCAGCTTTGAGGAGCTCCACGTGCCGCCTACGTTGGTGTCCTTCGCTGTGACCACGGACAGCATCGGCAGCGTGGTTTCCCCGGAGTTCAAGGGCGCGGACCATCCAGTGGTCTGGCTCTGCCCGGAGTATGGCCCGGACGGGCTGCCGGTGGCGGCATCCCTGAAAAAGGTCTACCAGACCGTGGCGAAGCTGAACAAGAAGGGGAAGCTGCTCTCTGCCTATACCCCAACCTACGGCGGCGTGGCAGAAGCGGTGCTGAAAATGTCTCTGGGGAATGGCATCGGCCTGCGCTTTGACGAGGGCTGCACCATGGACGAGCTCTTTGGCTATGCCTATGGCTCCTTTGTTTTGGAGCTCAGCGAGGCAGAGGATGTGGGCCTGCCCCTGGGGGTTACCACCCAGGACGGTATGCTCTCCTGGCGGGGACAGACTATTGCCATTCAGGAATTGTTGGAGCGCTATGAAAGCAAGCTGGAACCCATCTATGCCTGCAACATTTCCCAGGGGAAGGAGAACATCCCTGCCTTTGAAAAGACGGTGGAGAGCTGGCCGAAGCCCCGCATCCAGGCAGCGAAACCACGGGTGCTCATCCCTGTGTTCCCCGGCACCAACTGTGAGTACGACGCTGCCAAGGCCATGCGTTCCGCAGGAGCGGAACCGGAGATTGTTGTCATCCGTAACCGCAGCGCGGAGGCCATCGCCCAGTCTGTGGACTACGTGGCCCAGCGGTTGTCCCAGGCTCAGATTGTATTCATCCCCGGCGGCTTTTCCGGGGGCGACGAGCCCGATGGCTCCGCCAAGTTCATTACCTCCTTCTTCCGTGCCGAGAAGATCAAGGACCAGGTCCATGACCTGTTGAAAAACCGGGACGGCCTGATGCTGGGGGTGTGCAACGGCTTCCAGGCCCTGATTAAGCTGGGGCTGGTGCCCTATGGGGAGATCATCGACACCGATGAGAACTGCCCCACCCTGAGCTTTAACACCATTGGCCGCCACCAGTCCCGGCTGGTACGCACCCGGGTGGCTTCCAACTTGTCCCCCTGGCTGATGAACACCACCCCCGGGGAAATCTACACCGTTCCCATCTCCCACGGGGAGGGCCGCTTCTTGGCCTCTGACGCCTTGCTCCAAGAGCTGGCGGCCAAGGGGCAGATCGCCACCCAGTATGTGGACTTGGCGGGCAAGCCCACAGCGGATATCTGCTGCAACCCCAACGATTCCGCCTTTGCCGTGGAGGGTATCACCTCCCCCGATGGACGGGTCTTTGGTAAGATGGGCCACAGCGAGCGCTGGGGTACCGGGCTGTACCGCAACGTTCCCGGAGAATATGACATGAAGCTCTTCCGCTCTGCGGTGGAATATTTCAAATAAAAAGAGAGAGAAAACGAAAGGAGCAACGCTATGGCTTTTTACTATTCCGAACCTTCCCATACTTTTAGCGAATATCTGCTGGTGCCAGGCTTTACCGCAGAGAACTGCGTCCCAGACAACGTCTCCCTAGAAACCCCTCTGGTGCGCTACCGGAAGGGGGAGGAGGAATGCCCCATCCGTTTGAATATCCCCCTGGTTTCCGCCATCATGCAGTCTGTGTCCGACGATACCCTGGCCATCGCCCTGGCAAAAGAGGGCGGGTTGGCGTTTATCTACGGCTCCCAGAGCATTGAGAGCGAGGCGGAGATGGTCCGCCGGGTGAAGAGCAGCAAGGCAGGCTTTGTGGTCAGCGCTTCCAACCTCACCCCCGACGCCACCCTGGGGGACGTGCTGGCCCTGAAGGCCCGCAACGGCTTCTCTACCATCGCCATCACCGAGGACGCTACCCCCAACGGGAAGCTCTTAGGCCTGGTGACCAGCCGGGACTACCGCGTCACCCGTATGACCGAGGACGTTCCGGTTCGGGAATTTATGACGCCCAGGGAAAAGCTCATCACCGCCCCGTCTTCCACCACCTTGAAAGAGGCCAATGATATCATCTGGGACAACAAGCTCAACGCTCTGCCTGTGGTGGACGAGGAAGACCACCTGCTCTATTTTGTATTCCGGAAAGACTATGCCGAGCACAAGGAGCATCCCTTGGCCCTTCAGGACGCCGATAAGCGGTATCTGGTAGGGGCGGGCATCAACTCTAGGGATTATGCCCAGCGGGTCCCCGCCCTGGTGGAGGCCGGTGCCGACGTGCTTTGCATCGACTCTTCCGAGGGATATTCCGTCTGGCAGAAGAAAACCATTGACTTTATCCGGGAAAACTACGGGGACCGCGTTAAGATTGGCGCGGGCAACGTGGTGGACCGGGAGGGCTTCCGCTACCTGGCCAACGCCGGGGCGGACTTCGTCAAGGTGGGCATCGGCGGCGGCTCCATCTGCATCACCCGGGAGACCAAGGGCATTGGCCGGGGTCAGGCCACTGCCCTCATTGAGGTGGCAGCGGCACGGGATGAGTATTTCAAGGAGACAGGCATCTATGTGCCCATCTGCTCCGATGGCGGCATCGTCTTTGACTTCCACATGACCCTGGCCCTGGCCATGGGGGCGGATTTCCTGATGCTGGGCCGTTACTTCGCCCGCTTCGACGAGAGCCCCACCCCCAAGCTCATGGTCAACGGGGTGTATGTGAAGGAGTATTGGGGCGAGGGTTCCAACCGGGCCCGGAACTGGCAGCGCTATGACCTAGGGGGCAAAAGCGACCTGGCCTTTGAGGAGGGCGTGGATTCCTATGTGGTCTACGCCGGGTCCCTCCACGACAACGTGGAGAAGAGCCTCTACAAGGTGAAGTCCACCATGTGCAACTGCGGTGTCATTACCATCCCCGACTTGCAGCGGGATGCCAAGCTGACCTTGGTGTCTGCCACGAGCATCGTGGAGGGCGGCTACCATGACGTGACCCTCCGCGCCACCAGCGGAAACCAATAAGGAGAACTTTCCATGAAAACTGACATTGAGATTGCCCAGGCCTGTGAAATGAAGGATATCCGGGAGGTTGCCAAGACCGCCGGAGTGGACGAAGCGTATTTGGAGCTCTATGGAAACCATAAGGCAAAGATTGACTACAATATGTTCCGGGAGGCCAACCAGCCTGACGGCAAGTTGATCCTGGTCACCGCCATCACCCCCACCCCCGCCGGGGAGGGTAAGACCACCACCACCGTGGGCCTGGCCGATGGCCTGCGGAAGATCGGGAAAAAGTCCGTGGTGGCCCTGCGGGAGCCCTCCCTGGGTCCTGTGTTTGGCCTCAAGGGTGGTGCCGCCGGGGGCGGTTATGCCCAGGTGGTGCCGATGGAGGACATCAACCTCCACTTCACCGGGGACTTCCACGCCATTGGCGCGGCCAACAATCTGCTGGCGGCGATGCTGGACAACCACATCCAGCAGGGGAACCAGCTGGGGATTGACGTGAAGAAGATCACCTGGAAGCGCTGCGTGGACATGAACGACCGGCAGCTCCGAAATATTGTGGACGGCCTGGGGGGCCGGATGCAGGGGGTGCCTCGCGAGGACGGCTTTGACATCACCGTGGCCTCGGAGGTTATGGCGGTGCTGTGCCTGGCGACCTCCATCTCTGATTTGAAGGAGCGGTTGAGCCGTATGGTGGTGGCTTATCGCTACGACGATACCCCCATTACCGCCGGGGACCTGAAAGCCCAGGGGGCCATGACTGCCCTGCTGAAGGATGCCCTGAAGCCCAACCTGGTCCAGACCCTAGAGGGCACCCCTGCCTTCATCCACGGCGGCCCCTTCGCCAACATTGCCCACGGCTGCAACTCCATCATGGCCACCAAGGCGGCTTTGAAGCTGGGGGATTATGCCGTCACCGAGGCGGGCTTCGGCGCGGACCTGGGGGCGGAGAAGTTCTTGGACATCAAGTGCCGCCTGGCGGGGCTGAATCCCAATGCTGTGGTGGTGGTGGCCACCGTCCGGGCCTTGAAGCACCATGGCGGCGTGGCCAAGGCGGATCTGGGCACCGAGAACTTGGAGGCATTGGAAAAGGGTCTGCCAAACCTCCTGCGCCATGTGGAGAACATCACCAAGGTCTTTGGCCTGCCCTGTGTGGTGGCCATCAACCGCTTCCCCTTAGATACCGAAGCGGAGCTGGCCCTGATCGAGAGCAAGTGCAAGGAGCTGGGGGTCAACGTGGCCCTGTCCGAGGTCTGGGCCAAGGGCGGCGAGGGCGGCAAGGCCCTGGCAGAGGAAGTGGTCCGGCTGTGTGAGCAGTCCAAGACCTATACGCCCAGCTATGCGTTGGAGAGCTCCATTGAAGATAAGCTCACCGCCATTGTCACCAAGATTTATCGGGGCAGCAAGGTGGAGCTTACCCCCAACGCCAAGAAGCAGGCCAAGCAGCTCACAGAGCAGGGCTTTGGGAACTACCCCATCTGTATGGCCAAGACCCAGTATAGCTTCTCTGACAACGCCGCCCTTCTGGGTGCGCCGGAGAACTTCACCGTTACGGTGCGGAACTTGAAGGTATCTGCTGGGGCTGGGTTTATTGTGGCCCTCACCGGGGATATCCTCACCATGCCGGGCCTGCCCAAGGTACCCGCTGCGGAGAAGATTGACGTGGACGAGCTGGGCCGGATTTCTGGCTTGTTCTGAGTTCTCAATGGCAAAAAGAAACTCCGGCCCCTGTGGGTTGGAGTTTCTTTTTCCCCTAAGGTATGATTACCGGCCCAGTCCGATACTCCGTTTCCTGGGAAATCTGCCCCAATTCCCGCTGGCACAGGCCATAGAAGCCTGTGCAGCGGGCCTCTAAGAGGAAAAGACGCTGGGCCTCCGGGGATAGCCGGGTGATATGGCCGGGCTTTACCAGGATGGGGAGGGTGGCGCGGCCCTTCATCTGCCGCAGCAACGCCTGTCCCCTGGGGGAGAAGCCCAACACCCGCAGATAGGGGGGCAGCGCTGGACGGTCTTGTTCCGTCAGCCCCAGGAAAGCCCACAGAACCAGCCGCCGGATGCGGGCATGGGTATATCGCTTGCTTTTCACTATGTTGTACAGCGTTTCCAGGGAGGTGGCCTGCTGGGCAGCCCGGTAGAGCAGACGGTCGAGACCCTCCCCGCAGTCCGGGAGCATTGCAAAGTCCGCCTCTGGCATCCCCCGCAGCCGGGCCAGGACAGCGCGGGGGCAGAAGGACAGGCTGGCGGGATTGTTTCGTAAAACCGCCTCATCCTGGGGATCCAGGAACGGGGCGAGGGTGGCGCTGTCTCCGGATAGCAGGGCATGACGGAGCTGGGAGGCCGAGCGGTGCAGCGCATTGGGCTCCATCCCGTCGTGGGCTGCGCCCTGGCGGGGGATGGTATGGGGCTGGATGCTGCTGCCCAAGGCCTGTAAGGCCCGCAGGTATTCCACCCCCAAGTTGTTGTTGGGGGTGGAAAGGCAGTCTGCCCCCTGGCCCAAACACTCCGCTGCCGCCTTTTGCCGGGCGGCAGGGAAGGGGAGGCCTTGGGCTAGATGCTTTCCAAGGGCCTCCTTCCAGAGTGGGGAATCCAAGACCGCTGCGGCGGCTTTCAAAGGGGGGAGCGTCCCCGCCTCGCTGCCAAAGGAGAGGGTGTCCACCACCCCTGTGGCGTCCAGCAGAGCCACGCCTCCCCGGGCAAAGGCCTCTGCCGAGGAGATGGCCCAGGGGGTGGGGAGTTCTAACATCAGATCCGCGCCCCCCAGCAGAGCCAGCCGGGTTCTGGTCCATTTGTCCGCCAGGGCGGCGTCCCCCCGCTGGACGAAATTGCCGCTCATGACACAGACCAGAGCACAGTTTGGAAATTCCCGGCGGAGGCTGTCCAGATGGTGGCGGTGGCCGCTGTGGAAGGGGTTGTATTCTGCGATGATACCTATGGTATGCATAAACAAAGTCCTCGGTGAAAAAAGTTTGAAATTGGGGGAAAAAACAGTTGTCCTTTTGGAGAGAATGGGATAAGATATAAGAGTATATGAACAGTTTACCCCGAAACCCCGCGGGAAGCAAGACATTCATCTTAACATAATAAGGAGTGAAAACCACAATGAAAGTTCTGGTTATCAACGCAGGCAGCTCTTCCCTGAAGTATCAGCTGCTGGATCCCGACAGCGAAGAAGTCCTGGCCAAGGGTTTGTGTGAGCGCATCGGCATCGACGGCCACCTGAAGCACACCCCCACCGGCAAGGACGTGTTCGACGCTGATGTGGACATGCCCGACCATGAGGCCGCCATCAAGGAAGTCCTGGACATCCTCCAGCACAACCACTATGGTGTCATCACCAGCATGGACGAGATCGACGCTGTGGGCCACCGTGTCGTCCACGGTGGTGAGAACTTCACCCACTCTGTGATCATCGACAACAAGGTCATGCGTGGCATTCGGGCCTGCATCCCCTTGGCTCCCATCCATAACCCCGCCAACATCACCGGTATTGAGGCCTGCATGGATGTGTTGCCCGACAAGCCCATGGTGGCTGTGTTCGACACCGCGTTCCACCAGAGCATGCCCCCCAAGGCTTTTATCTACGCTGTGCCGTACCGTTGGTACACCGAGAATAAGGTCCGCCGCTACGGCTTCCACGGCACCTCCCACCAGTATGTCTCCCAGCGGGCTGCCGAGTTGATTGGCCGCCCCATTGAGGAACTGCGTATCGTTACTTGCCACCTGGGCAACGGTGCGTCTACCTGTTCCGTGAAGTTTGGCAAGTCCATCGACACCTCCATGGGCTTCACCCCCCAGGACGGCCTGCCCATGGGTACCCGCGCCGGTGCCATCGACGCTGCCATCACCGAGTACATCGCAGACCAGCGTGGCTATTCCGCCAAGCGCGTGGAGAACGTGCTGAACAAGGAGTCCGGTATGCTGGGCGTCTCTGGCGTCTCCTCCGACTTCCGCGACCTGGAAGCTGCTGCCAGTGAGGGCAACGAGCGTGCCCAGTTGGCCATCGACATCTTCTGCTTCAAGGTCACCAAGCGCATCGGCTCCTGTGCTGCTGCCATGGGCGGTGTGGACGCAGTGGTCTTTACCGCTGGCGTAGGCGAGAACTCCGCCACCCTCCGCGCCCGGATCATGGAGGGCTTGGAGTTCCTGGGCCTGAAGATCGACCCGGAGAAGAACAACGTCCGGGGCAAGGAGGCCATCATTTCCTCCGACGACTCCCCCAATAAGATCCTCCTCATCCCCACCAACGAGGAGCTGGTGATCGCCCGTGACACCGCCCGTCTGGTCAGAGAGATCGACGATAAGTAATCAAAAACGGATCGTGTAACATCAAGCCATAGAAAGGGCACTTCCCGCTGGGAGGTGCCCTTTCCCTTGTGTCGGGAGGTCTAGGGTTCAGGATGGAGGGAGAATAGAGCAAGGATGATGAAAACCCGAACCATCCTTTGTGCTATGATTTTCGTTTAGAAGGGAGGGAGCTGGATGCAAAACCAGACACACATTACGGCCCAGGCCATTCGCTATATCGAGGGCCATCTGAATGGCAAGCTAGAGCTGGAAACCGTGGCGGCCGCGCTGCACTATTCCAAGTTCTACCTGCACCGCTGTTTTACCAAGACAGTGGGGCTGACAGTCCACGACTATGTCCAGAGACGGCAATTGACCCAGGCGGCAAAGTTTTTGGTTTTTTCGAGAAAACCAATCTTGGAGATTGCCCTAATGAGCGGCTATGAAAGCCAACAGGCGTTTACAGGGCGCTTCAAAGCGCTGTATAAAATGACCCCTGGGGACTTTCGGGAGGCAGAGGCCTTTTATCCCCTGCAACTGGAACTTCACTTGAAGGAGTTGCCAGCCGGTATGGATTGTGCAAGGGAGGCAATCCATTTTGCGGGACCTGAGGACATGGAGGACTGGATGGAGCTGGTGCGTCTCACAGTAGACGGCTACCCCTGCCTGGACCAAGGGGAGTACAGGGCGCGGTTGCGGCAGTATATCGCGTCGGAAAGGGCTCTAATCCTACGGGATGGCGGGCTGCTGATTGGCGCCATGGGGTTTTCCACTGAACCTGGGAGCATAGACTACCTGGCCATCCATCCCCAATACCGTCACCAGGGCCTTGCCCAACGATTTCTTGACTGTCTGTCGAATGGACTGCTGCGGGGCCAGACGATTACCGTGACGACCTTCCGCGCAGGGGACCGGGCGGATACGGGCTACCGGGAGGAATATCGCCGCATGGGCTTTGTGGAGCGGGAGCTCCTTGTGGAATATGGTTATCCGGTACAGCGCTTTGTGTTTCCTCCGGAAAACAAGAGGGAAGCCAGCGATGGGTGAAGTATACAGCAACCCCCTGGCCCAGCGGGCTCACGGGCCGGCCCTGCTGCGCTTTGCAGCGCCAAGCATGATTATGATGCTGTTTATGGGCTTGTACACCATAACGGATACATTTTTTGTAGCCCGTTTTGTCCATACCGACGCCTTGTCCGCCATCAATATTGTCTGTCCTGTGATCAACCTGATTGTGGGCTTGGGGACCATGCTGGCGGCAGGGGGGAGCGCCATCGTTGCGGCGAAGGTAGGACAGGGAAAGGTACGGGAGGCGCGGCAGGATTTTACTCTGATTATTTTGGTGGGACTGCTCACAGGCTTGGCCATCACCGCCCTTGGCCTGCTTTTTTTGGAGGAAATTGTCTGGGGCTTGGGGGCCAGTGAACGATTGTTTCCCTATTGCAGGGACTATCTGACCATACAACTGGTGTTTGCTGTGGGGAATATCATGCAGGTCTTATATCAAACCCTGTTTGTCACCGCAGGCAAACCCGCCTTGGGTCTGCTCCTCTCTGTGCTGGCAGGTGTTGCGAACATTGCCTTTGACGGTTTCTTTCTTGTCTTTCTGCAAATGGGAATCAAAGGAGCTGCCCTTGGGACAGGCATCGGCTCTATGATCCCGACCCTGATGGGGACGGTATTCTTTTTCACAGGCAGAAGCGAGCTGCACTTTTGTAGGCCGAGACTAGATGCCGCAGTTTTGTGGAAAAGCTGTTCCAATGGGGCTTCGGAACTGGTCAGCCAATTATCCACTGCCGTCACCACCTTTCTCTTCAATGCGTCTATGATGAAACTGTTGGGGGAGGATGGCGTGGCAGCGGTTACGGTGATGATATATGCCCAATTCCTGCTGACGGCCCTTACCATTGGCTTTTCTATGGGGGTAGCCCCTGTGATCAGCTACCACTATGGGAGTGGGGATGAGAAACAGCTCAGGAGTATCGTCTATCTTTGCTTCCGCTGTATCCTGGTGGTGTCCCTTTTCGTCTTTCTCCTTTCCTTCTTTGGCGGGGAAACCATTGCGGGGCTGTTCGCCAAGGAGAACGCGGCGGTATTTGCCATCACGAAGGAGGGCTTTTCCATCGTTTCCTTTGGGTTCCTCTTCTCTGGCTGTAATATCTTTGCCTCCGCATGCCTCACCGCGCTGTCCAAGGGAAAGGCCTCCGCGGCCATATCCTTTCTGAGGACCTTTGGATGGATCACGGTTCTTCTGCTGACGTTGCCAAAGGTATTCCAGGTCATGGGGGTTTGGCTTGCAATCCCCCTGGCGGAGCTGCTCACCCTTGGGGTGACAGTCCCGGTGGTCAGGTGTACCATAACACGATAAAAACCCCTGCGGTCCCTCACTTCTCCTCGTGAGGGGGCCGCAGGGGTATTGCATTTGATTATTCTGCGTACTTCCCACCGCTGACGCGGTTGAACAACAAGCCGCCGCCTTCCAGCAGCTTGTTTAGCAGCCAGATAACCGAGGGGATCAGGAGGATAAACACCGTCAACACCAGGAAGCTGCCAAAGTCCAGGGCGGACAGGGAGAACGCGCCGGGGAAGAAGAGGAGGATCACTAAGAGCAGGAGGATCAACGCCCCCATCATCCCCAAGTGCAGCAGGTTTACCGGCTTGGCTACCTTCCAAATCATGAAGAACCCCACAATGGTCACCAACAGGGCGGTGATGGTGGAAATCTGGTCGTTATCCATTTGGAACGCCTGTTGGAAGAGCAAGACGAAGATGATGATGAACAAGTCCGTAAACGCCGCCGGGAGAGCCCGGAGGATGGCGTTGCGCAGGAACTGTCCACTGACCAGGTTTTCATTGGGCTCCAAGGCCAGGACGAAGGAGGGAATGCCAATGGACACCAGGCTCATCAAGGTGAGCTGAGAGGGGGTCAGGGGATAGGAAAACACTGCCGTGATGGAGATAACAGCCAGGATCAGGGAGAAGATATTTTTCACCAGGTAGAGGGAGGCGGAGCGCTCAATGTTGTTGATGACCCGCCGCCCCTCCGCCACCACGTCGGGCATGGAGGAGAAGTCAGAGTTCATCAGCACCAGGTCGGAGATCTGGGCGGCTACATCGCTGCCGGAGGCCATAGCAATGGAGCAGTCAGCCTCCTTGAGGGCCAGCACGTCGTTGACCCCATCTCCGGTCATGGCCACGGTATGCCCCGCCTTTTGCAGGGCCTGGATGAGTAGTTTCTTCTGGTTGGGTTTCACCCTGCCAAAGACGTTGTATTCCTGGCAGGCGGCCTCCACATCCTCGTAGTTTTTCAGGGTGGAGGCGTCCACATAGCGCTCCGCGCCCTGGATTCCCGCCTCTTTGGCGGCAGCGGATACGGTAACGGGATTGTCCCCGGAGATCACCTTTACCGTGACCCCTTGTTGGTGGAAAAACGCAAAGGTTTCCTTGGCCTTTTCCCGCACCGGGTTTTTCAGGCACACAAACGCTAAGGCGCTGGGGGAGGCAATGCCCCGGCCGTCAGGGCCCGGCTTGCAGGCGGCCAGAAGCAACACCCGGCTGCCGTCGGCCATGGCCTCTTCGGCGGTGGCGCGGTAAGGGGCGTAGGCCTCTCCTAAGATGAACTCTGGGGCCCCCAGGACGTAACACTCCTCCATATTGTAGGCCACGGCGCTGTATTTGGTCTCCGAGGAGAAGCCCAGGACCTGGACGGCATTCCGGGCCCCCTCCCGTTTCAGGGCCTTTTGCAGGGCAACCATGGTCTCGTTGTCCGGCTCCATGTTGGAGACGAAGTCAGAGAGCACGGTGGTCAGAGCTTCCTGGCTGAGATCGGGGCTGAGGGGGATCAAGCCCTGATAGGCCATCTCCGGCTGGGTGATGGTGCCGGTCTTGTCTACACACAGCACGTCCACCCGGGCCAAGGTCTCTGTACACTTCAAGTCCTGGACCAGGGTGCCCTTGGTGGCCAGCCGGGCCACACTGGTGGCCAAGGCTACGCTCACCAGGAGGTACAGCCCCTCCGGGATCATGCCAATGACGGCAGCGGCGGTGGTCTCCACCCCTTCCTTCACGGACAGGCCCAGCAGGGCCGTCTGCCGGTGGAAGAGCAACAGGCCAATGGGGATGATGAGGATGCCAATGACCAGGAGCAGGCGGTTGAGGGAGCGCATCATGCCGGGCAGATGGCTCTTTTTGGATTTCTTGGCCTCGTTGGTTAGCTGGGACGCGTAGGATTCTGCCCCCACCTTGGTGAGGCAGGCCCGGCACTTCCCGGAAACCACGAAACTGCCGGAGAGGAGGGTGTCCCCTGGGCTTTTGGCGATCTCGTCGGATTCACCGGTGATGAGGGATTCGTTTACCTGGACAGAACCGGACACCACTTGGGCGTCGGCAGTGATCTGGTTCCCTGCCCCCAGCACTACCAGGTCGTCCTTCACCAGGCTGCTGGTGGGGACAGTAACGGACTTGCCGTCCCGGATCACCTGGGATTTAGGGGCGGAGAGTAGGGAGAGCTCGTCCAGCTTTTTCTTGGACAGAAGTTCCTGGACAATGCCAATGGCGGTGTTGGCCAGGACTACCCCTAGGAAAAGCAGCTCGTCAAAGGAGCCCACGGCGATGAGAATGCCAGCCAGGACGAAGAAGATGAGGTTGAAGAAGGAAAAGACGTTTTCCAGCACGATCCGCTGTACGGACTTGGTGGGGGACTCTGGCGGGGTATTCTCCAGGCCGGCGTCTCTACGCTTTTGGACCTGCGCGGAGGTGAGGCCTTGGGTGGGGTAGTCTTTTGTATTTGCAGACATAGTCGTACCTCTCAGTTGGGACAAAGTGGAAAAACCGGAGGCCTGTGGGTGAATCCCGACAGGCCTCCGGTATTCATACCAAAGGTATCATACACTTTTTTGACAAAATGTGCAATATCTTCCTTAGGTTTCGCCGCAGCTCACACAGCCATGGGCACAGCCCCAGAGCTTTTCAGAGGTGGGCCGCCAGTTTTCGGCATAGGCATCGCACTTGGAGCAGAGCTCCTCCACCGTTTCGGGGGACTCCATGTCCGTGGACGCGGACTGGGTTTTGTTGACCATATCCCGCAGGGCCTGAGGATTCTCCAACATGGGGCAGGGGCGCAGGTGGTTGTCGTTGAAGGGCTGCCCGTCATGGTAGGCCTTAAACAGGGGGGAGCGCAGGGCTTCCAGCAAGGTCTTTTCCCGGATGTTGGAGTCGGAGTAGTGGATGAACACGCAGGGGTCGCAGTCGCCGTTGGCGTTGATGTGCAGATAGCGCCGCCCACCGGCGATGCAGCCACCCACATACTCGCCGTCGTTCTGGAAGTCCATCATGAAGATGGGCTTGGTATTGCGCATGGAGCGGATCTGGTGATACATATATTCCCGCTGCTCCGGCGTGGGCATGAGCTCAGGCACGGCGTCCTTGCCCACGGGCATGTAGTGGAAGTACCACACAAAGAATGCGCCCCACTCCACCAATTGGTCGATATAGGCCTCGGAGCTGACGTCCTTGACGTTGTTGCTGGTGTAGCAGGTGGACACGCCGAAGGGCAGGCGGTGCTCCTTAAGCAGTTTCATGGCCTTGACCACCTTGGCGTAGGTGCCGTTGCCCCGGCGGGAATCGGTGGCCTCCTCAAAACCCTCCACGCTGATAACAGGGACGAAGTTTTTCACCTTAGCCATGCCCTGGGCAAACTCCTCGTCGATGAGGGTGGCATTGGTGAAGCACATAAAGATGGCATCGTTGTGGGCTTCACAGAGCTTCAAAAGATCATGCTTCCGCACCAGGGGTTCGCCGCCGGTGTAGATGTAGAAATAAGTGCCCATGTCCTTGCCTTGGCGGATGATGTCGTCGATTTCCTCATAAGACAGGTTCAGCTTATTGCCATATTCCGCTGCCCAGCAGCCCTTGCAGTGGAGGTTACAGGCGGAGGTGGGGTCCAACAGGATGGCCCAGGGGACGTTGCAGTCATATTTCTGGCGGATTTCGTCACCCTTCTTCCAGCCGGTGATGCTGGCGTTGAGGAAGAAGTTGGACAGTAGGGTTTCCGTGAAGCCCAGGTCCATTTCTGTCATCATCCGCACCACCAGCTTGTGGGAGGTGGCGTCCTCATTGCTGACGGCTTCGCGGACGGCCGCCCGCTGGCGAGGGAAACTTTGAGGACCGTCACCAGCGAATTTGTCGATCATGTCCATCACATGGACCAGGTTCTTAATGGGATCCTTCTCAATGTAAGAGAAGGCTTGATTGAGTGCAAATTTTTTGATGCTGTTGCCAAGCATAACGACTTCCTCCTTGTCTCTTTTAGGTGTCTTATATCAAACTCTGAATACAGAATTGGTCAGTATAGATGAAAGTAAATTTAAAAAACATGATATCACAAAATGTGGCAGTACTTCAAGAGAAAATGGTAAAAAAAGAAAGAATAAATTGAAAATTAGGCAGAACTACAAAAATGCCTAGCATCTTCCGTTTCAATCCCGATGTATTATACACCTTTATATCCTATAATGCAAGCACTTCTCTAGGAAATATTTCTTAATGAAAAGCTAAAGAAAATAAAAAGAAGCAATATTAAAGTGGCAATGAAGCTGAGATGGGAGTATGTTTGACACAGGGCGGGGTATCAGCCTTTGGTTGAAAAAACAAGAGGAATGTGGTAGGATGGCCGGGAAAGTATAGGCATCAGCAGAAGTAAAATAACCCGAACAGGGGATTCTATGCACCGGCAAGCCAAATTCCTGCCGGGGGAAGGAGAAGGCATGGACAAGAGATTTTCAGAGGAGACCATCCGCTTTTTCTGGGAGCTACAGCTCAACAACGACCGGGACTGGTTTCAGGCCCACAAGCAGCGCTATACCGATTACGTAGTTACGCCTCTGCGTCAATTGGCGCAGGAGGTGTACGACCGATTTTTGGAGGCGCATTCTGACCTGTCCCTGACTCTGCGGGTCAGCCGCATTTACCGGGATGCCCGCCGCCTCTACGGCAAGGGCCCGTATAAAAAGAGCATGTGGTTTACCTTCCGCACGGCGGGGGAGGATTGGAGCCGTCAGCCCGCCTTTTGGTTTGAGGTCCGGGCGGAGGGCTACAACTACGGCATGGGCATTTACAGTGCCGCCCCGGCCACCATGGCCCGCTTCCGCCGGGAGATTGACCAGCACCCGGCGGCCATCCGAGCATTGGCCCAGGACTTTGCCAAACAGGAGCGCTTTGTCCTAGAGGGGGAGAGCTATAAGCGCCCCAAGGGGACGCCCCCAGCCCCTCTGGACCAGTGGTATAACCGGAAGAGTATCAACCTGTGCAGTTACCATCCTGTGGACCAGCAGCTTTACAGTGGGGACTTGGCGGAGTTGTTATTGGAGGATTTTACGGCGCTGTTGCCGTACTATCGCTATTTCCAAACACTGTGTACCCGTGAGGACTGAGGATGCAGCATCGTTTCCGTTAAGATATGCACACCGTGGTACCCTTATAACTGGATTCTTTATAATCAGAGACGGCCGCTGGAACATCAGCGGCCGTCTCTGTGTTGCTGTAGGGAAGCTATGCGGCGCTCTGCTGGCCGCCGGCGCCGCCCTGGGATTGGCTGGCGGTGGCGTTTACATAGTCGAATGCCTCACCCAGGATGTTGTGGCAGCCTGTCAGGGCGTATTGGAGTTTTTGGTATACCTGGTCGGTGACCACAGAGGTGTCGCCGGAGTCGTGGGCTTCCATCCCTGCGTGGACATCCAGGATGTAATACTGCTCATCTGCCCCAGTGCCCCGGTTCAGCACCAGCAGGGGGACATAACTCACCTTGGATACAGTGGTTTTCCCGGTGGTGAAATCCTTGGTGAGTTCCAAGTTCAGAATGGCGGTGGTGTCGCTGTAGTTTACATTCACCGTTTCAGGGCTCTGGTTGGAGATGAAGTTCCCCAGGGAGTAGCACACGAAGCCGGAACGGGTGCTGCCATCGGCCAGGGTGACGGTCCGGGTCATCATGGGCTGGGGGACATGGGAGTGGCTGCCCAGGACCAGGTCCGCACCGTTTTCAATGAGGAAGTCCGCCACCTTGTCCTGGTAGGCGTTCTGGGTGGTTTGATACTCGACGCCCCAGTGGACCATCACCGCGATGAGATCGGGGTTCAGGCTCTTGGCGTAACTCATCTCCTGGAAGAGCTTGGACTCATCCAAGGTGGAGCAGCTTGTGGTGTAGTCGCTGTTGAAGCGGTTCAGGCAGAAGTCGTTTTCCCCAGAGATGGGGATGCCGTTGGTGCCATAGGTGTAGCCCAGGAATGCGACAGAGATGCCCCCCACGTCGGCCACCACCACGCCTTTATTGGCGGCGAACTCTTCCTGGCTGCGGAAGGAACCCACGTGGGCTAGGCCTGCCTCGTCCAGCACATCCAGGGTCCGGGATAGGCCGGAGAAACCCTTGTCCATACTGTGGTTGTTGGCGGTGGTCACCAGATCAAAGCCCACCTCTTTGAGGTTATGGGCCAGGGCATCCGGGGCACAGAACTGGGGATAGCCAGAATAGGGCGGGCCATTGAGGGTGGTTTCCAGGTTGGCGACGGCGAAATCGGCCTGTTCAATCCAAGAGCGGACGAACTGGAAACAGTGGAGGTAGCTGTAAGTATCCGTGGCGGAATCGTAAGCGTCGTTGGTTTGGGGAGTATGGCTCATGGTGTCACCGCAGACAGCCAGGGTGGCGGTGATGGGGGCTTGGGAATCGGCATTCTGAGGCCCGCCAGGCCCCCCGGTGGTTTCGTTGGAGTCTTTATAGAGTCCAAGGAAGATCAAGACGATGCATGCGGCCAGTACGGCCAGGGCAAAAAAACTGAGCTTTCGACGCATCATGCCACCCTCCTCAGCGAATAAAGTTTGTGTAATGCTTTTTGGGCAGCTCCGGCGGGGGGAGCTGGGCTTGGCCTATGGCCATGACCTTCATCAGATAGGCCATGGTATGGGCCAGGACTTGCAGGGTCTGGACACCTTCCGCATCCTGTTCCAGCTCCCCAGGACTGTTGCCGAAAGCCAGGGGCCAGTAGAGGGAGCCAGGGATGAGCATTTGGGCATAGTTCAAATAATGGATGAGCTGGTCAATGGCATTCACAGCCCCGGCCCGACGGGCCACCGCCACAGGGGCTCCTACTTTGAGGCGGAGTTTCCTGCCGTTGTTCATGTCGATGCAGCCAGTGCGATCCATAAAACAGCGCATCCCGCTGGTGATGGAGGCAAAATAGACTGGGGAGGCGAACACCAAGGCGTCGGCTTGAATCATGGTCTCGTAGAGGGCGTTGAGCCCGTCGTCAGGTAAGACACAGCGATGGGTCTTGGCACAGCGGAAACAGCCGGTGCAGGGGGCGAGGTCCTTTCCCACGTGGAGGATTTCAAAGTCTATCCCCTCATCCTTGAATGCTTTCCCCATAATATCCAGGGCCAGACGGGTGTTGCCGTTGGCGTGGGGGCTGCCATTGATGCCGATCACTTTCATATTTATGTCTCCTTACTATCGTGAACCGGGGGCATTGACCCGCCGGTGTATCTATCCAAAGGTGAGAGGCTCAGCCATTGTAACAGGCTGCCAGGGCGGCACCAATGGCTGGGGATGCCAGCCCTGGGCTAAGGGTAACGTGTAAGCCCAGAACATCCCGTGTGAATCCTTGCAGTTGTTCTTCCAATAAGCTCCGCAGGCGGGGGGACTGGAAAGCCTCTCCCCACAGGCCTACGCAGGGGGGATGTTCCGCGTCCTGCCCAGCCCCCACAAAGGAGAGTACGGCGGAGAGACTGGCGCACACCAGGCGGACAGCCCGTTCCAGTACGGCATGGGCCACCGCCAACCCCACCTCACGGTCTTGGGGTTCCCGGCAGAAGTGGGCTAGGGTCCTGCCTCGGATGGGGTCATCTAAAAAGTCCAGCACAGCGTCCAGGCCTAAATAGGTCAGGGAGAGGACGTCCCGGCTGCACCCAAAGGAGAGGAGCTTGCGCTCTGCCGCTTTGATCATGGTCAGGCGATAAATCTCCCCCAGATAATCCGTGGAGACCATTTTTAGGTACAGGTCCTGCCCGGGGCCGTAGCAGTCCCGGTCCTTGCTGTAGTCCACCATACCGAAGGGGACGCATTGGGCGCTGGAAAAGCCTCCGTCAAAGAGCATAAGCTTTCCGTCGATCCCCGGCCAGCGCAGGACAATGCTGCCGGGGGCGGTGAAGCCCAAGTCTATATTGCTGCCCCAACTGAGCCCCAAGCAACGGGTTCCAGGAGCCTGGGCAACGCTGGTGGCCAGGAGCACCGCGTCTGGTTCGCTTACCAACACCATGGGCAAGCTGGGGCAACCCCGGCTTTGCAGTTCTGCCCGCAGCAGGGCAAGTACAGATTGGCCGCTGAATTCGCTGACCGTCATGGAACCGGGAAAGCGGCGGATACACCCGTCCCCTTTGCCGTCGTAGTCCACAGGGAAGGGGAGGCACAGGGCAAAGCGGTTGGCCTGCCCCAGCAGGGGTTCTACCAGTTCTGCCACGGCGTACAATATATCTTCCAACGGCGCGGGATACTCCCGGCCAGGGATGGGAAAGCTGTTTTCTTCCCGGCAGGCAGGCTTGTCCTCGGAAAAATCCACCAGGCAGACCCGAACCTCCCGGTCGTCTAACACCGCTACAGCCACCACTTCGCCCCGCGTTGGGGAACCAAAGGGGGCCAGGAAGGTGGGCAGCATGGGAACGGTGGAGACGCCGCCGTAAAGGGAAATGCGCATTTGCGAGAGGAAGAGCTGGGTCAGGGTGCGCAGGTCCAAGCTGTCAGCCGTCATGCTGCTCTGGCGGAGCAGGCCGGTGAGGGATTCGGTCATGGGACAAGGCCTCCTAGCTATAGAATCGTCAGAATATACCTATTATAACATCTTTTGAAAAAAGATAAAGCCCTTCTGGGGTATTTTCGTAAGAAAAAAGGGACCGGCGAAAGCCGGTCCCTTTTGTAAGATACCTTGCCAGAAGGATTACTTGTACATAGCCTTGTGATACAGGGCCTCGACGTCCTTCACGGTGGTGATTCTGGGGTTGACGGTGACGTTGCCGCTCTTCATGGCGTCAACAGCCATCTGAGGAATCTTGTCCTCGGTCACGCCCACGTCTGCCAGGCAGGCGGGGATGCCCAGGTCAACATTCAGCTGACGCAGAGCGTCGCACAGCATCTGGGGCACGAAGTCAGCGCCGGCTTCCTTACCAGTGATGTACTGATAGATGTTAGCATAGCGCTCGTCGCTGGCCAGAGCGTTGAACTCGAAGATGGTGGGCATCAGCACAGCGTTGGCCACACCATGGGCAACGTGGAAGAAAGCGGAAACAGGGTGGGACATAGCGTGGATGTCACCCAGACGGTTGTTGGCGAAAGCAATGCCAGCGAAGGTGGAACCCAGCATCATAGCGCAAGCAGCATCGGCATCGTTGCGGCGAGCCACGAACTTACGAATGTTGGCGCCGATGAGCTCCATAGCCTTCTCGCCCATAGCCATGGCGAAGGGGTTGGCATCGGTGTTGATGTAGGACTCCATAGCATGGATCAGGGCGTCCACGCCGCAGGCAGCTGCCACGGAAGCGGGAGCGGTCATGATCAGTTCGGGATCCAGGATTGCATAGGTGGGGGAGATCTCCGGGCCCAGGACGGACAGCTTGTAGTTGCGGGCTTCGTCGGTGATAACGGCAGCCACGGTAACCTCGGAGCCAGTGCCGGCGGTGGTGGGGACAGCGATCAGGGGATCAATGGGGCCGGGAACCTTGCCCACGCCTTCGTAGTCGGTGATGGAGCCGCCGAACTTAGCAACGACGCCAACAGCCTTAGCAACGTCCATGGGGGAGCCGCCGCCCAGCGCCAGGATGGAGGTGGCGCCAGCAGCCTTGTACTGTGCAGCGCACTCATTGACAATGTCAACGGTGGGGTTGGGCAGAACGTCCAGATACTCGCTGTACTTGAGGTTGCCAGCCTTGACGATCTCGCGGACCTTGTCCACGACGCCGATGGCCTCCAGGCCACGGTCGGAGATGATCATCACGTTGTCGGAGCCGCAAGCCTTCAGGAAGTCAGGCAGCTTCTTCAAAGCGCCCATACCAAACTGACAGTTCTGAGGAATGATGAAACCGAAATCTTTAATCATGGGAATCGCATCCTTTCCAAAATACTCAATAGTGCCTTGGGCGGTTTAACCACAAACTTGGCTAAAACTCCCGTTGCATTTAGTATAACATTAAAAGGGTAGCCTTGCAAGTTATTATCACCTGAAAATATATCACAATAACGCAGGCTCTTTTTTGGGTATAATGTACACTTGACAGCTGGGGCAGGGAAACGGGTTTGGGGAAACGGCAAAAACTCCGTCAAAACAGCAAAAAAAGCGTTAAAAAAGCAAAAAATACCCCGCTCTGGCCGTGGGGACCCGTTTAAAACCTGCACAGAATGGCAGGTGGGTTGCCTCCGCCGTGCTTCTCTGCTTCCAACTTCCAACCGGAGGTCGGGAGGCCTGCAATTCACACAGCGAGTGAGCGTCCCGTTTCAAAAATGTGGGTTTAAAAGAGTCCGATTCACGCACCGAGCAGGGTATTTCCCTGTCGTTTATTTACTTGTCTGGGCCAGGCTTATGGTTCCTCGCCCTCTTCGTCGGGGAAGAGCTCTTCCATGAACGCGCCGTACACAGCCTCGACCTCGTTGTCATCGTCTAGGGTGGAGAGGATTTCCTCGCCGTTTTCCTGGATGACCTTGAGCAGGATGAGGCCCATTTCCTCCTCGTCTACCTCTTCGCCTTCCTTGACGGCGGGGAAGAAGGCCATATAGGTCTGGCCTTGGAACTCCATGGTGTCCAGATGTTCCAGCTCAAACTCATTGCCCTCGTCATCGGTGACGGTGATGAAGTTGGCACCGTATTCTTCACTCATTGTGTCAGTCTCCGTTCTCTTGGCTGAGTCCTATTGTACGACGGGATGAGGAAAAAAGCAAGGGAGAAAATCAGAAAAATTTTAGAATCTGAGAAGATATCTTAAGAATTAACGGCTGGACAAATAAAAAAGCTGTGCTATAATAGGCTCTGATAGACTGCGGCACAGTTTATCCTGAAGGTTTTGCATGGAACAGACACGGCTGTGGGGGCGTGTGGAAGCGCTTCTATACAGATACATTTGGAGGTGTCACATTGGATCAACGCAGACAATATGATTATGACCATGACCGCGGTGGAGGCAGCCGCCGGCCAGAGCGCCGGAGCCCCCGCCGCCCGGAGCGAAAGCGAAAGAAGAAGGACCATAAGGTGAGGAGAGTCCTCCTGACCATCCTGCTCATCGTGCTCATCACAGGGGCCATCCTGGTGTGTATGTCAGCGATGTATATTAAGAATGTCATCATTCCCCAGGCGGGGCTGGATATGGCGGACTATACGGCCAAGCTTACCACCACGATGCACTACAAGGATCCCGGGACGGGAGAATATGTAGAGATGCAAACCCTCTATGCAGAGGAAAACCGGGTATGGGTGGAGCTGAGAGAGATTCCCGAAAACCTCATCAAGGCCACGATAGCCATTGAGGACAAGCGTTTCTATGACCACCATGGCGTGGACTGGGTCCGTACCTGTAGAGGTATTTTGAATATGTTTACAGGGAGGAAGATCGTGGGTGGTTCCACGCTGACCCAGCAGCTCATCAAGAATATGACCACCGACGATGAGGTTACAGTAAAGCGGAAGGTCATGGAGATTTTCCGGGCCTTGGAATTGGAGAAGAACTACACCAAGGAGGCCATCCTAGAGTGGTATCTGAACTATATCTACTTGGGACAGGGCTGCAACGGTGTGTATACCGCCTCTTATAAGTATTTTGGTAAGCCTGTTTCTGAGCTGAGCTTGGCAGAGTGTGCCAGCCTCATCGGCATCACCAACAACCCCTCCAAGTATGACCCTTTGGGCAAGTTGGAGGTGACGGACCCGGAGACCGGCGAAGTCAAGACCTCTGAGGACTTTAACAAAGAACGCCAGGTGAGCATTCTGAACGCCATGTGTGATCAGAAGATGATTTCTGAAGCGGAACGGGATGTGGCCATTGCCGAACCTCTGGATTTCAGCCAAGGCCGGGACACAGAGAAGAACTCCCGTATTTATACCTGGTACCAGGATGCGGTGATCAACCAGGTCCTGGACGACTTGCAGACTACCTATAACTGGTCCAGGGAGTTTGCAAAGACCAAGCTCTATGCCGGCGGCTTGGAGATTTATACCTGCATGAATCCCAATGTGCAGGCGGCGGTGGACGCTGTCTATGGCGACATCAACAACCTAAACTATACCTCTGCCGCAGGGCAAAAGCTACAGTCTGCTATCACTGTTGTCGATAATGAAACGGGGGAAGTGGTGGCCATGGCCGGGGGCATGGGCCCCAAAACCACCAGCTTGACCTGGAACCGGGCCACCGATTCTCTGCGGCCCCCGGGGTCCTCCATTAAACCCCTAGCGGTCTATGCCCCAGCCATTGAGTTGGGCATCGTGACCCCTTCGTCCACGGAAGAAGACAGCTATTTTAAGCCCGAGGACAAGTGGCCAGTGAACGCCAGCGGAAAATTCTCTGGTACAGTTTCCATTGCTTATGCGGTGGAGCAGTCCATCAATACTGTGGCGGTCAAAACCCTGGATAAGGTGGGCTGCCAGACCAGTTTTGAGTTTATGCGGGATCGGTTCCACATCCAGCTAGTGGAAAACCGGAACATCGGTGGCAAGACGTTTTCAGACATCGGCCATGCGCAATTGGGCTTGGGTGGCCTCACGGATGGTGTGAGTACCTTTGATATGGCCGCTGCTTACTCGGTGTTCCCCCGCCAGGGCACCTATATTGCACCTCGCTTGTATACTTTGGTACTGGATAAGACAACAAAAGAAATCATTCTTCAAAACGACCAAAAGAAAGAGGAAAATGCCCTCTCTCAGCGCACTTGCTACTATATGACCAACATGCTCAAGCAGGTGGTAGCTAGGGGCACAGGTACAGCGGCCAACTTCTCTGGTCAGGAGATCGCGGGTAAGACAGGGACCACTACCGCCCGTAAGGATTTGTGGTTCGTGGGCTATACACCCTATTATACCGCCGCAGTCTGGACGGGCTACGACCAGCAGGAACGTCTGGCGAATTATTTGAAGAACCCCTCTACAGGCATGTTCAAGCAGGTCATGTCCAAGATCCATGCAGGCTTGGCCTACAAGGACTTCAACAAGCCCGACACCAGCGGCATGAAGAGCGTGACTTACTGCTCTGTGAGTGGTATGCTGCCCACCTCGGCCTGCGCGGGCCATCTGGTCACTGGCAGCTTCTTCCCCGAGGATGTGCCCAAGGGGACCTGCACCATCCACACATCCAAGCCGGCGGAGGAACCGGAGGAGCCCAACGAGGAGGAGCCGGGCGGCCAGGAGCCTGGTGGAAACACCACCAACCCGCCCACCACCAACCCGGGAGGGAACGAGCCCAACACCCCGGACCCGCCCGCTGTGAACCCAGATCCGCCTCCCGTGACCCCAGACCCACCCCCGGACGCGGGGACGGAATAGCCCCCCCCAGGTATAAAATATTCCCCAGGAGGCGGACCCACCAACAGGGTCCGCCTCCTGTCCATTGGGGGAAGGCCGGGGATTTTGACGATATGACTGAAAATAGGGGAGAGGTTTTGGAAAAACTGTGGTTCGGGCAAATACTTTTTGTTGCAGTGTTTCCAAGAGTGTGGTACAATAGCTCTCGATACAAAAACAAATGACCGCACAGGGTGGACGGAAGGGGGCGGGACCATGGCGAAAAAACCGGACTACTACATTGTGGAGGCTCAGGCCCTGCCGGAGATTTTCCGGCGGGTGGTGGAGGCCCGGCGCCTTTTGGAGACAGGGGAGGCCGAGACAGTAAACCAGGCTACGGCCCTCTCCGGCATCAGCCGCAGCGCATTCTATAAATATAAGGATGCTGTGCGGCCCTTCCAGGATATGCTCCACGGCAGGATTGTCACCTTTCAGCTGATGCTGAAAGACCTGCCAGGGATTTTATCCCATGTGCTGAACCTCTTTGCCGGTTCCGGGGCAAACATTCTCACCATCAACCAGGGGCTGCCCGTCAGTGGCTGTGCCATCGTGACGGTGAATGTGGAGACCTCCGGCCTCCACGGAACGCTACAGGAATTGGTGGAGCAGATCAACGGTACCCAGGGGGTCATCCGGGGGGAAATCCTGGCGGGATAATTTTGAAGTAAAGGTGATTGCAATTATGGTAAAGGTAGCGATTTTAGGCTATGGCGTGGTGGGCTCCGGCGTGGCGGAGATTTTGACAGGCTCCGGCGGGGACGTGCGGAAAAAGGCCGATGAGCTCATCGGGTTGAAGTATATTTTGGACCTGCGGTCCTTCCCAGACAGCCCCCTGGCAGAGCAGTTTGTCAAGGATTTTTCCATCATTGAGGGGGACCCAGAGGTGAACGTGGTGGTGGAGACCATCGGCGGCGTGGGCGCTGCCCTGGACTTCACAGAGCGGGCCCTGCGGGCGGGGAAGAGCGTGGTAACTTCTAATAAGGAGTTGGTGGCCACCCACGGCCGCCGCCTGCTGGACCTGGCGGCAGAGCACGGGGCAGTGTATCTCTTTGAGGCCAGTGTGGGGGGCGGCATCCCCATCCTGCGGCCTCTGAGTGATTGTATGGCCGCCAACGATATTTTGGAGATTTGCGGCATCCTCAACGGTACTGCCAACTATATCTTTACCCGCATGGTCCAGGATGGTGTCCCCTTTGAACAGGCGTTGAAAGGGGCCCAGGCCAACGGCTATGCCGAGCAGGACCCTACCGCCGACGTGGAGGGCCACGACACCTGCCGCAAGCTGTGCATCCTCTCCTCCATCGCCTTTGGGTGGCACGTCCTACCGGAGCAGGTGGCCACCCAGGGGATCACCAAGATCACCTTGGAGGACGAGGCCTACGCTGCCGCCTGCGGCCACCGGATCAAGCTCCTGGGTCGGTCCATCATCCAAGAGGATGGCAGCCTCTGTGCCTATGTGGAGCCCCACTTTGTCAGCGTCCAGGACCCCTTAGGCGGGGTAGAGGATGTGTTCAACGCCATCAAGGTGAAGGGCGACGCCACCGGGGACGTGATGTTCTATGGACGGGGGGCAGGCAGGCTCCCCACCGCCAGTGCCGTGGTGGCTGACGTCATTGCCGCGGCCCGGAAGATGGAGCGGGCAGGCTACCGCCCCTGGCAGGCCAACCGTCCAGAGGGGGTACGTTCCCCGGAGCAGTTGGAGAGCCGTTGGTATGTCCGCTTGGCATCCGGGAGCTTCTCCGGCGGCCAGCTCCTCACCCGCCCCGGCGCGGCAGAGGGGGAGGGGGCCTACCTGACGCCCCCGATGTCCCGGCAGACACTAGAGGCACAGCTTCGGGATCAAAAAGTCCTTTCCGTCATTCGGGTCCTGGACTAAGGGCTGTGCATAGCATAGAGAGAGGAACATAGAGCATTCACAGTGCCCATGCACTGTTATCTAGGAGGTATCGAAATACGATGGGACTGATCGTACAAAAATTTGGCGGGACCTCGGTGGCCAACGCGGAACGGCTGCGGAATGTGGCCCAGATCATCGCCGAGACCCGCCGCATGGGGAACCAGGTGGTAGCGGTGCTGTCCGCCCAGGGCGACACCACCGATGATCTCATTGACAAGGCAAAAGAAATCAACCCCAAGGCATCCCGGCGGGAAATGGATATGCTGCTGTCCACAGGGGAGCAGATTTCCTGTTCCCTGTGTGCCATGGCCTTGGAGACCATGGGTGTGCCAGTGGTCTCCCTCACAGGCTGGCAGGCCGGGGTGCAGACCAACAGCGCTTACAGCAGCGCAAGGGTGAAGAAAATCCGCACCGAGCGTATCCAGTCAGAGCTGGACCGGAACAATGTGGTCATTGTCACCGGCTTCCAGGGCATCAACAAGTTTGGGGATGTGACCACCCTGGGCCGCGGGGGGTCTGACACCTCGGCGGTGGCCCTGGCGGCGGCGCTGAAAGCGGACCTGTGCCAGATATACACCGACGTGGAGGGGGTGTATACCGCCGACCCCCGTTATGTCACCGGCGCAAAAAAGCTGGACGAGATCACCTTTGACGAAATGTTGGAGCTGGCCAGCCTGGGTGCCCAGGTGTTACACAACCGCTCTGTGGAGATGGCGAAAAAATACCGCGTGAATTTGGAAGTGCTCTCTAGCTTCGCCAAGAAGCCGGGGACGAAAGTTAAGGAGGTTGCAAAGAGGATGGAAAAAACACTAATCAGCGGCGTGGCAAAAGACAAAAATGTGGCCCGCTTGGCCCTGGTGGAGGTGGAGGATAAGCCGGGTATTGCCTACCAGGTATTCTCCCTGCTGGGGAAGGAGAACATCAACGTAGACATCATCCTCCAATCCATCGGCCGGGACGGCACCCAGGACATCAGCTTTACCGTCCGGCGGGACGATGCCGACCAGGCGAAGAAGCTGTTGGAGGAATACAAGTCTACCCTGGGCTTCGACCACATCGACGTGGACAAAGGTGTGGTGAAGGTCTCCATCGTGGGGGCCGGGATGCTGGACAACGCTGGCATTGCCGCCTCAATGTTTGGGGCCTTGTACGACGCGGACATCAATATCCAGATGATTTCCACCAGTGAGATTAAGGTTTCCGTCCTTCTGGACGAGGCAGACGGCAACGCGGCAGTCCAAGCGATCCACGATAAATTCTTCGGGGAATAAAGTAAAAATTTGGAAATCCAGCAAGGGGAAGGGAAGAGAATCGCCCTTCCCCTTGCGCCATCCAGATGTTTTTAGGCGAAACGACTAAATTCACTGGAAAAGCTGGAAGATTTTTTTTCTGCACCGCTGCGATCCTATCTTGTAATTTGGGGAATCCTCTGATATAATGCAACCGTAGTTCAATGGATGGACATGCGCAGGCATGGTCTGTCCGCAGAAACGTCTGCCACCGGGAACCTCTCCGGTGTGGCGTTTTTTCGATAGCCTGGTCTGGAATTTGTCGATTGCGGAAGGGTAGGGGAAGACCGTAGTGGCCCTCCCAGCCAAGAAAGCCGGAGTACAGGACGGGGTATCAAAATAAAACAAATCAAAAATAGGGGGAAATCAGAAATGAACATACTTGTTTGCATTAAACAAGTGCCGGACACGACCATCATCAAAATCGATCCCGTGACCAACACCCTGATGCGTGAAGGCGTTCCTGCCATCGTCAGCCCTTTCGATGCCTATGCACTGGAAGCTGCTGCCCGCATCAAGGATAAGGACAAGGATACCAAGATCTATGTCCTGTCCATGGGTCCTGCTCAGGCTCTGGAAGCTCTGCGTGAGTGCCTGTCCGTCGGCGGTGACAAGGCTTTCCTGGTCTCCGACCGCGCTTGCGGCGGTTCCGACACCCTGGCCACCGGTTACATCCTGTCCAAGGGCATCAAGAAGATCGAAGAGATGGAAGGCATCAAGTTCGATATGCTGATGTTCGGTAAGCAGGCGATCGACGGCGATACCGCTCAGGTCGGCCCCCAGGTCGCTGAGGATCTGGACTATCCCCAGGTCACCTACGGCTGGGAAGTTTGGCCCACCGAGGACGGCAAGCACGTGCGCGTGAAGAAGGAGCTGGAAGACGGCTTCGAAATCCTGGAAATGGCTTGCCCCTGCGCTGTGACCATCACCAAGCCCGACTATGAGCCCCGCTTCCCCACCATCAAGTCTAAGATGGCTGCCAAGAAGGCACAGATCCCCACCCTGTCCGCCGCTGACTGCGGCCTGGACGTTGAGCGTTCCGGCCTGAAGGGCTCTCCCACCAAGGTTAAGAAGAGCTTCACTCCTCCCCGTAAGGAAGGCGGTCTGAAGATCAAGGAAGAGACTCCTGAAGAATCCGCAAAGAAGCTTTACGACCTGCTCAGAGACAAGGGCGTTATCTAATAGAGGGGAGGAGACAGAACAATGTTACAGACTAGCTATGAAGCAAAGAGCAAGGACCTGTGGGTCTTTATTGAAACCAAAGATGGTAAGGCCAGAAACGTTGGCCTGGAGCTGCTGAACCCCGGCCGTCGTCTGGCTGGCATTCAGGGTGGCCAGACTGTCGCTCTGGTTGTCGGCTACAACTGCGACGAGGCCGTGAAGGATGCCATCGCTTATGGCGCTGACAAGGTCCTGGTCATCGACAACGAGGTTTACAGCCACTACAGCACCGACGCTTATACCGCTGCCATCGTGCATGCTGTTGAGAACGACTGCCCCACCACCATTCTGATGGGCGCTTCCCCCATGGGCCGTGACCTGGGCCCCCGTGTCGCCGGCCGTCTGAAGACCGGTCTGACCGCAGACTGCACCTCCCTGGACATCGACGAAGAGTCCGGCAAGGTTGCATGGACCCGTCCCGCCTTCGGTGGTAACCTGATGGCTACCATCCTGTGCCCCTTCACCTTCCCCCAGATCGGCACCTGCCGTCCTGGCGTGAACAAGAAGCTGGAGCCCGACGCAAGCCGTACCGCTCCCGTGGAGAAGATCGACTTCGTGTTCCCCGCTGCTGACATCCGCATCAAGGTCATTGAGACCATCGCCGAGGAAGGCGAGAAGGTCGACCTGGAAGGCGCTGACATCATCGTCTCCGGCGGTCGTGGCCTGGGTGGTCCCGAGCCCTTCGACACCATCATCAAGCCTCTGGCTGATGCTCTGGGCGGCGTTGTTGGTTCCTCCCGTGCAGCCGTTGACGCTGGCTGGATCCCCCACTCCCACCAGGTTGGCCAGACCGGTAAGACCGTTGGCCCCAAGCTGTATGTTGCCTGCGGCATCTCCGGCGCTATCCAGCACCTGGCTGGCATGGGTTCCTCCGACTTCATCGTCTGCATCAACAAGGATCCCGAGGCTCCCATCTTCGGCGTGGCTGACCTGGGCGTCATCGGCAACCTGTTTGATGTCTGCCCGGCTCTGACCAAGCTGATTCTGGCTGACAAGGACTAATTTCTTCGTTAAAAATTAAAAATTAAGATACCTTGTGAGGCGCGCCCCCCTGAGGGGAGGCGCGCCTCATGCGGAGAGAAAGGAAACACTATGGACTTCAAACTGAACGAAATCGAGCAGGAAATTGTTGACATGCTGCATGACTTCTGCGTCAAGGAAGTGCAGCCCATCGCTGCTGAGCTTGACGAGAAGGAAGAGTTTACCCAGAACGCCCGCGAGAAGCTGGCCGAGATGGGTATGCTGGGCACCTATATTCCTGAGGAATATGGCGGCGCTGGCCTGTCCTACCTGACCTATATCGCTTGCTGCGAAGAGCTGGCAAAGTACTGCGCTTCCACCTCCATCATGTTCTCCGTGCACGGTTCCCTGTGCTCCTGGCCCATCCTGGAGTTCGGCACCGAGGAGCAGAAGCAGAAGTATCTGGTTCCCCTGGCTCAGGGCGAGAAGCTGGGCGCTATGGGTCTGACCGAGCCCGGCGCTGGCACCGATGCCAACGGCGTGCGCACCACCGCTGTGCTGAAGGGCGATAAGTATATCCTCAACGGCAGCAAGATCTTCATCACCAACGGCTACTATGCCGACACCTATGTTGTCTTTGCCCGCACCAACCCCGACCTGAGCGTTGGCCACAAGGGCCTGTCCGCTTTCATCGTGGAGAAGGGCTTCAAGGGCTTCAGCTTCGGCACCAAGGAGAAGAAGATGGGCATCCGTGCTTCCGCCACCTACGAGCTGGTCTTTGACGAGTGCGAGGTCCCCGCAGAGAACCTGCTGGGCAAGGAAGGCGAAGGCTTCAAGATTGCTATGATGCTGCTGGACGGCGGCCGTATCGGCGTTGCTGCTCAGGCTCTGGGTATTGCCCAGGGTGCCATTGATGAGTGCATCCCCTATCTGAAGGCCCGTAAGCAGTTCGGCAAGCCCCTGTCTGCTTTCCAGAACACCCAGTTCGAGCTGGCTGACATGCAGACCAAGGTGGACGCTTCCCGTCTGCTGATCTATCGTGCTGCTATGGCCAAGCAGAACCACGAGCCCTACAGCCACCTGGCTGCCATGGGTAAGATGATGGCTGCTGACGTGGCTTCCGACGTGACCCGTCGTGTTGTCCAGCTGGTTGGCGGCTGCGGCTACACCCGTGAGTATCCCTTCGAGAGATTCATGCGTGACGCTAAGATCACCGAGATCTATGAAGGCACCACCGAAGTTCAGAAGATGGTTGTCTCCAGCTGGATGCTGAAGGACTAATTGCTCCGGGTATTGTTTTACCAAGAATACTCAGAAGGCTCAGCGGTTTTGCCGCTGGGCCTTCTTTTGTGAGGGACCTTATGAAAATCGACACCACACTCTATTCCGGACGCCCCCAGGATGTGCAAGGCCGTACCCCTCAGGAGCTGGCCTGCTATGACCTCCTGGACAGCTTGTCCATTCCCTATACCCGGGTAGACCACGAGCATGCGGATACCATTGCCCACTGCCAGGAGGTGGAGACCTACCTCAAGGCACAGATCTGTAAAAACCTGTTCCTCTGTAACCGCCAAAAGACTGATTTCTACTTACTGGTGATGGCGGGGGAGAAGCCTTTCCATACCAAGGACCTATCCAAGCAGATTGGTACCTCCCGGCTCTCCTTCGCGCCCCCAGAGGCCATGGCGGAGCTGCTGGACGTTACCCCCGGTTCTGCTACCATCCTGGCGTTGATGAATGATAGGGAGCACAAGGTGAAGTTAATCTTGGACAACTCTGTCCTGGGATTGGAGCACTTCGGTTGCCACCCCTGTGCCAATACCTCCTCCCTGTCTATCCCCTTTTCGGATATCCGGGAAAAACTACTCCCGGCTCTGGGGGTGACACCACTGCTGGTGGAGCTTCCTGAGGAGGATGCAAGCTGAGGGGATAAATCTCGTCGGAAATAGTAGAAATATCCAAGGATATATGGTATAATAACTCGTTAAAATTTGACTGGATAGGAGACGCCGCCCTATGGTACGAATCACCAACCTGATCCTCCCGCCAGGGGGCGACCCAGAGCTGTTGAAGCGGCGGGCCGCCAAAGCCCTGGGGGTCTCTGTAGGGCGGCTGCGCAGTTGTACTCCCGTGCGCCAGTCCATCGACGCCCGCAAAAAAGAGCACATCCACTATGTTATGACTGTGGATGTGTCCCTCTCCAATGAGGCGGAGGTGGTCCGACGGGCCAACAGCCCCCATGTACAGCTCCGGAAGGAGGCAGTCCCATACCAGTTCCCAGAGGTGCGGCGCAGTTCGTCCTTGCCCCCTGTGGTGGTGGGCAGCGGTCCCGCTGGCCTGTTGGCGGCGCTGAGCTTGGCAAAAGCCGGTTTGAAGCCCATCTTGTTAGAGCGGGGACAGGCCATGGAGCAGCGGGTGCGCCATGTGGAGGCATTCTGGCAGGGGGGAGAGCTGAACCCGGAGTCCAACGTTCAATTTGGAGAGGGGGGCGCTGGGACCTTCTCTGACGGGAAACTGACCACCGGCACCCATGATCCCCGCCTGTCCCATGTGATGCATGCCTTTGTAGCCGCCGGGGCACCAGCGGATATCCTCTGGCAGCATAAGCCCCATGTGGGGACGGACTTGATCCGCCAGGTGGTTCGGAACCTCCGGGAGGAGATTTTGGCCCACGGGGGAGAAGTCCGCTTTGGCCACCGTCTCAGCGGCATTGCGGTGAGGGAACAATGCCTGACGGAGATTACGGTGGATGAGGGGGGAAGCCCGTATACCATGCCCTGCGACGCCCTCATCCTGGCCCCAGGCCACTCCGCCCGGGATACGTTTCGGATGCTCCGGGAGGCCGGGGTGGAGATGGAGCAAAAGCCCTTCGCCATTGGGGTGCGCCTGGAACATGAACAGGAGAGCATCAGCCGGGCTCAGTATGGGGATGCCTGGGAAAAGCTCCCCCCAGCGGACTATAAGCTGGTGTGCCACCTGCCCACAGGCCGCTCTGCCTATACCTTCTGTGTCTGTCCTGGCGGACAGATTGTGGCAGCGGCCTCCCAGCCGGAACGTCTGGTCACCAACGGCATGAGCAATCGTGCCCGGGACGGTGCCTTTATCAACGGCGGCTTTTTGGTGGGGGTGGGCCCTGGGGATTTTCCGGGGAATGACCCTCTGGCAGGGGTGGCTTTCCAGGAACTTTGGGAGGAAAAGGCCTACCACTTTGGTCAGCCCGGTTATCTGGCTCCGGCCCAGCGGGTGGGAGACTTCCTCCGGGGCTTGCCCAGCCCCAATGGCCTTACCCATCGTAGCACATACCGCCCCGATGTCTACTTTGGGGATTTGCGTGAAACCTTGCCCGGCTTTGTCACCGACTCCCTGGCCCAGGCCTTGCCGGTGCTGGGGAAAAAGCTCCACGGCTTTGCCGCCCCAGATGCCTTGATGGTGGGAGTGGAGACCCGCTCCTCCTCGCCGGTACGGCTGCTCCGGGACAAGAGCCTGCAATCCAATATCCGGGGGTTGTACCCTTGCGGAGAAGGGGCAGGCTATGCCGGTGGTATCGTGTCTGCGGCCGTGGATGGCGTGCGGGTGGCAGAGGCCGTGGCTCTGGGATAACCCTTGTAATTCCAAGTGTATAATACCCGTTATGAAACGAAACCATAGAGTCAAGACGATACAGGCGGCAGCTTTGCCCCTTCTTGACCATAACATAGGAGTGAACACCATGGCGGAAGAAAACGTCAGCACCAATTTTATCCACAGCATCATTGAGGAAGAGCTTCAGCCCGGCGGACGCTGTGAGGGGCAGAAGGTCCACACCCGCTTCCCTCCGGAGCCCAACGGCTACCTGCACATTGGCCACTGCAAGGCCCTCACCATTGACTTCGCCACAGCGGAGAAGTATGGGGGCCTGTGTAACCTGCGCATGGATGATACCAACCCCTCTAAGGAGGACGTGGAGTATGTGGATGCCATCAAAGAGGATATCCACTGGCTGGGCTTCGACTGGGCAGACCGCTTTTACTATGCTTCCGATTACTTTGACACCATGTACGACTGTGCGGTGGGTCTCATCCGCAAGGGCTTGGCCTATGTCTGTGAGTTGACGCCGGAGGAGATGCGGGCCAGCCGGGGGTCCATTGGGGTTCCCGCCACCTCTCCCTACCGGGACCGTCCCATGGAGGAATCTCTGGAGCTCTTTGAGCGGATGCGGAACGGGGAGTTTCCAGAGGGTCGGATGACCCTACGGGCCAAAATCGACCTGGCTTCCGGGAACTTCAACATGCGGGACCCTGCCATTTACCGCATCAACCATGCCCACCACCACCGCCAGGGGGACAAGTGGTGCATCTATCCCATGTACGATTTTGCCCACCCCATTGAGGACGCCCTAGAGGGGATTACCCACTCCCTGTGCTCCCTGGAATTTGAGGACCACCGCCCCCTGTATGACTGGGTGGTGGACCACTGTGACCTGCCCAGCAAGCCCCGGCAGATCGAGTTTGCCCGCCTGGGGATCAACTATACGGTGATGTCCAAGCGCAAGCTCCGCCTGCTGGTGGAGCAGGGGAGGGTCAGCGGCTGGGACGACCCAAGAATGCCCACCCTCTGTGGCCTGCGCCGCCGGGGTTACACCAGCCGGGCAGTGCGGAATTTCTGCGAGCGTATTGGTGTTTCCAAGGTGGACTCCACTGTGGACTGGGCCTTTTTGGAGTCCTGCCTCCGGGACGATTTGAACGAGACTGCCCAGCGGGTGATGGCTGTCCTGCGGCCGGTGAAGCTGACCATCACCAACTACCCAGAGGGGGAGAGCGAGGAGGTCCAGGTGGAGAACAACCCTGTGGACCCTGCCGCTGGCAACCGCAGTGTGACCTTCTCCCGGCAGCTATATGTGGAGGCCGAGGACTTTTTGGAAGAGCCGGTGCCCAAGTATAAGCGCCTGTACCCGGGGGGGCCGGAGTGCCGCTTGAAGGGTGCATACTTGATCCGCTGCACTGGCTGCGTGAAGGACGAGCAGGGGCGGATCACAGAGATTTTGTGCGAGTATGACCCAGATTCCAAGGGGGGCAACCCCGCCGACGGGCGGAAGGTGAAGGGTGCCACCATCCATTGGGTGGACGCGGCCAACGCGGTGGACGCGGAAGTCCGCCTGTATGATTACCTCTTTGGCGACCCAGCCCCAGACGCCCCGGGCAAGGACTTTTTGGAGGAGCTGAACCCCAACAGCCTGGAAATTCTCACTGGCTGCAAGGTGGAGCGGAGCCTGGCGGAAGCCCCCATGCCGGAGCGGGGCAAGTCTGCCACGGCCTACCAGTTTATGCGCCAGGGCTACTTCTGCCTGGACAACCAGGACGCCACCCCCGGCCATCTGGTCATTAACCGCAGCGTCTCATTAAAAGACAGCTTCCGGGGCAAGAGCGGCGGGAAACCTTGAATAATTTGTAAAGGATGGCGTATTTTTGCCGCTTTTTGAGCCGGCAGGGCAAGAGAAATCGTGTTTTTCCTTGCGAAATCCGCAGAAATCTGGTATAATACCATGGATTGTTTATGAGAGGACGTTTGCAAGCGCTGAAAAACAGAGTGTGCTTGGCAGCGGTACCGGCTTGGGAAACATCGTTTTCATTGGGCCGCAGTGCCGGTGGTCCCCCCGAGGATCAAGTCCCAACAGTAGGAGTGTTCTCACCACTATGAAGAAAAACGAAACAAAAAACGGAAACACCAGGAATCAGGAACTGACCAAGCAGCAGGCAGAGGACCGGGTCTTTAACCGGATGCTCCTCTGGCTGGCAGGGGCCGTTGTGGTCGAGCTGATCATGCTGCTCTTCAACCGCGTCTATGTCCATGCCCGCGTTTCAGAGCTGGGTGTGGTCCCTGTGTGGCGCACGGTTTTGCTGATCCTCCTGGTGGTAGGCATCATTCTCTTTGCGGCGTTCCTGGCCTGGGGCATACAGCTGCGCAAAGGGGACGGGCAGAGCGGTACCCTTCAGTTCATCCTGGCGGCAGGGTGCCTATGCGTTGGTGTGGGTGGCTATGCCATGCGGCAGTATACCAGCTCGGTGGCACCGGTGGTTCTGGCAGTGGTGCCGGGGCTGGCGGTGCTGGCCATGGTGTTTTACCTGTACCAAAAGGAATTTTTCGCCTGCGCCCTAGTGGGCGGTATGGGGATCTTGGGCCTGTGGATTTTCCGCATCACCTTTGGTTCCCACAACTACGTCCTGTATCTGGTGGTCGCCCTGGTGATTACGGCGCTGCTTACCCTGCTCGCCTGGAAGCTGCAAAAGCAGGAGGGTATCTGGAAGTGGAAGGAGCGGGAGCTTACGCTGCTCCCGAAGGATACGGCCTACCCGGCCTATTACCTTACCGCCGTCCTGACGGTGGTGCTGCTCCTGGTCCCCATGGCCCTGGGTGCAGCGGTGGCCTACTATTCCATCTGGGTGTTGGCTGCATGGCTGCTGATCCTGGCAGTGTTCTTTACCTCTCGGATGATGTAAATGAAAAAGTTACCCCTGGTTCTTGCCAAATCTGGCAGGGACCAGGGGTTTTCTGCTGTACATTGAGCCTTTCCAGCCTACCGTTCCCATCCCACCAGCAGGCAGCCGCTGGTTACAGAGACCACCACAGGCTTTCCCTGGAATTGATTGCTCACCCCTAGAGGAAAGGCGGCGGTGAGGGTGACGTCTTGGGCCTCATATTTCCCGCCTTGGATGCTGACCCCCTTGGCATCTGCCCCCAGGCAGAACACGGAGAAGAGGCCATCTGCCCGAGGGGGAAGTTGGAGGCTGTCAGGCCCCTGGATGGCGGTAAAGACGAAACCCTCGTCGTGGAGTTCGCCCCGTGCCCCGGCACAAGCCAGATAAGCCAGGGTTTGGAGGCTAGCCAGGGTGTGGTCCAAGCGCCCGCCTGTACCGCCGTACAGGTGGAAGCGGCGGAAACCACGTTCTAGCCCCAGCTTTACCGCTAACATGGTGTCGGTGTCGTCCTTTTCCGGGGGAAACACCTGGCGGGGGATATCCTGAGGGGGGGGGACATCTAGGGAGTCAAAGTCCCCCAACAACAGATGGGGCTGCAAACCTACAGTGCAGCAGTGGCGATAGCCCCCGTCGGCAGCCAGGATCAGGTCGCCAGGGGCGGGGGGAACGCCAAGGCCGTAGAAGGGGCCAGCCCCGAAGATGAAGCAGGCGGGGGTGGTGTTGGGCTGAGCGGGTTTGGGTTTCTCTGCCATGGTGTATGCCTCCTTTTTTAGTAGTGTACCACAGTGGGGTGGATTTGTGCAACAAGCTGTGGTACAATGCTACGGTATGATTCCAAGAGAAAGAAGGCGTGGCGGTATGATAAAAGGGGCGATTTTTGACGCGGACGGGACCTTGCTGGACTCCATGGGGATGTGGGACACAGTAGGGGACCGCTATTTGGCCTCCTTGGGTGTTACGGCCCGGCCAGGGCTGCGGGCAGAGCTGTTCCCCCTGAGCCTGGCAGAGTGTGCCGTCTATTTGAAGAAAGCGTACAGCTTGGCTCTGTCCCATCAGGCCATTGAGGACGGCATTAACGGCACCATCCGCAGTTTTTACCGCAGCCAGGTCCGCGCCAAGGCGGGGGCCAAGGAATTTTTGACGGCCCTAAGGGAGCGGGGCGTCAAGCTCACCTTGGCCACGGCCACGGAGCGCTCGGTGATCTTGGAGGGCTTGGCGCGCACGGAGCTGCTGCCCCTGTTGGAGGGGGTCTATACCTGTGGCGACCTGGGGATGGACAAGCGCAGCCCCGCCCTATTCCACACTGTGCGGGAGAAGATGGGCACGGAGATCGGGGAGACCTGGGTGTTTGAGGATGCCGTCCATGCCGCGTCTACGGCCTTTCAGGCGGGATACCGGGTGGCTGGGGTAGCTGACCCTTACAGTGACCAAGTGGCCCTGCGTAAGGTGAGCCACCTCTACCTGGCGGACCTCACAGATGCTTCGGGCTTTTATCAACAGGCCCAGATGCTATAATATAAAACATGCCCTGGATGGCAAGACCGTCCAGGGCATGTTTTGTGGTTAACTGCGGGGGATGAGATGGACGTTCATGTCCACGTTGCCCTCAATACCGGGCACCTCCAAGGTGCTGGAATACTGCCAGATATTGAAGTGATAGTAGAAAGTAGGCTTGGCGCTGTACTGGGCCAGCCAGAAGGGGTAGTCCGCCAGCTTGGTCATGTCGAAGTGCAGATAGAAGTAGGTGAGGTTGGCATAGACCATAGGCTGGTAGCCTGCGGCCTTCACGGTCTCACAGAAGGATACGGCGCATTGGGTCAGGATACTGTCGTCCAGGTCCTTGGTGCGGGCGTCGTAGCTGTCGGGGTAGGGCTCCCAGTCGAAGATGATGGGATAGGTGATGTTGTAGCCCTTCAGGGCGTTCAGGCAATACCGGGCCTCCTCCGCCCCTTCCTCCGGGGTGATGGCCTGGGAGAAGAAGTATACGCCCACATCCAGCCCCTGGGCCAAGGCCCCCTTGATGTTTTTATGGAAATAAGTATCTGTTACGATTTTCCCAGTACCGTAGCCCCGGTAGCCCAGGCGGATGATGGCGAACTCCACACCAGCGTCCTTAACTTGCTTCCAGTCGATCTCCCCCTGATAGCGGGAGACGTCGATGCCGATGCGGGACGTATATTTGTCGTTTTCGTAGGTAATATAGCCCTTGTCATTTTTCTGGAAGAGCGTTTTGTCATAGCTGTTCACAGGGATCTTGCTGGCAATGGGGATTTGATGGTTGCCCCAGGTGAAGTATTCGGTGGGGTCCGGGTCTGGCTCTGGATCGGGTTTGGGGTCCGGCTCCGGTTTCGGATCGGGATCGGGTTCTGGTTTCGGGTCGGGCTCAGGGTCCGGCTCTGGATCGGGTTTGGGGTCTGGTTCCGGCTTCGGGTCAGGGTTCGGGTCAGGTGTGGGCTGGCCTAAGTGGTCCATACGCCAGATAATGGCGCTGATCTCCGCCCGAGTGATGCTCTGCTGGGGGTAGAAGAGGTTCTGGCCGTCTACCACGGTGCCGAACAAAATGCCATGGTCGAAGAGGGTCAGGACGGCTTCGCTGTCGGTGTCGGCAAAGGGGTTATCGCTGCCGGTGCGGGAGAGGTCCAGGACCCGCACAGCGATTTCCGCGATCTTCACCCGCTGGATGGGGGCGTCCAGGTCTGTGGGGATATCCTCTGGCAGGAAGCCCTGTTCCCGGGCGAAGCTGTAGTAGCCGCTGGCCCAGTGGTCACCGGTGGGGGCGGTGTCTGGACAGTCCGCCGCCAACAGGATCAGCTTCAAGGCCTGCCCCAAGGTGACGTCCTCCTGGGGGCCGAAGGTGGTGAGGGAGATGCCGTCCACCACACCGGCAGTGTAGAGGTCTTGGACATAGGTATAGTACCAGCTGTCCGTGGGCACGTCGGTGAAATGCAGGGGCTCTGCGGCAGCGGCGGGGACAGCCAAAGAAACGGCCAGTCCCAAAAGAAGGAGCAGGGATAATAATTTTTGTTTCATGGGTTACCTCGCAAATGTCAGGGGGTTATGGCTTTCGAGAGAATAGCTTGGGACGCAGCCGGGCGACATAGAGAAGCTGCAACCGTCCCAGGAGGATATCATAACATAAAAAAGTGACGCTGCCAAGCAGGAGCATGGCGGTAAGGATTGGAAGGGTCCAGGTGGCGGCCTCCGCTGTGAGCTCCGGCATGGTGAACACGAACAGCAGCAGGGCATATACCGCGCAGATGGCCGCCGCAAAAACCACCCACTTCACCGCCCCCCGCAGGGGCTTGTTTCGGATATGCTGGAGCTTGGGGCGCAGGATGGGATACCAGCCCAGGAGAAAGACAAAGAGGAAGGCGGCTTCCTTGTCCGGGGCCAGAATCAGGCTGAGGATGGACACGGCAATGTAGAGCAGCATGCCCGGCCGCAGGCCAAATTCCCACAGCACTGGAATGGCCAGTGCCCCCGCGATGCCGGGGCAGAGGAAGGTGGAGAAGGGAACCATGGTGCCCAAGAGCATCACCACCAACATCAGGGCGGCGGAGAGGCCGCAAAAGGCCACACGGATACTGGCTTTGTTTTGCATGGAGCCACGCCTCCTTAGGGCTGATCGTCTGATTCGTCACTGGTATGGCCTGTTTTTTCCTTGCTGTGGGGGGAGACAGACTTCTTCTTCATCATCCGGCGCAACTGGTTGAACAGGCTGTTTTCCCCCCGGAAGAGGGGACTGAACTCAATGCCTTTGGGCTCCACATGGGTGAGGGCCCCCTTGTCGTCGAAGCCTGCGGCGTTGACATATTCCAGGGTATTGATGGGCAGGGACTTCCGCCGCAGGCGGGAGTTGACAAACTCCCTGGACAGGTAGTAGAAGGAGGCGAAGAGGGGGACGCCCAGGAGCATGCCCCAGAAACCCATGAAGTAGTTGAAGAACAACAGGGAGAAGAGGACCCAAAAGGCGGAAAGGCCGGTGGAGTTGCCCAAAATCTTCGGGCCAATGATGTTCCCGTCCACCTGCTGCAAAATAATGATAAAGACGGCGAAGATCAGGGCCTTATAGGGGTCGGTGAGCAGCAGGAGGAAGATGCTGGGGATGGCGCCGATAAAGGGGCCAAAGACGGGAATGATATTGGTGATGCCCACGATGATGCTGATGAGGGCGGTGTAAGGCATCTGCATAATGCTCAAGCACACGGCGCAGATCAGGCCGATGATCAGGGAGTCCAGCAGCTTGCCGGAGACGAAGTTGCTGAAAATGCGGTTGATGGCCCGCAGGTGGTGCAGGAGCTTGTCACAAAAGCTGCGGTTGCGGCTCATGGCGAAGAGGAGCTTTTTAGCCTGGCCTACGAACTGGTCCCGGCTCATGAGCACATAGACCATGACGATGATGCCGATGAGGAAATGGAACACGCTCATTGCCGCCTGGGCCACCCGGCCTGCTAGGTCAAGCAAGGTGGACAGGGAGCCGTTGGAGAGCCATTGGGTGAATTTTGCGGTGATGGTGTCCGTAGCCTTTTGCACGATGTCTGCCTGCTGCCCGTGGGCTTTCAACCATTCTGACAACTCCTGGGAGGAGGACTGGATCATGCTGGGGAGTGATTGCACCAGGTTAGGCAGGTTGATGAAGAGCTGGGGGATGATGAAATAGATCAACAGCACGATAAACAGAAGCAGCACCAGGGTGGTGAACATGGTGGACAGGGACCGGGCTGTTTTCTGCCGTACCTTATGGTAGAGTAAAAATTGCTCAGAGAAGCGGGCCAGGGGATAGAGCAGGTAGGCCAGGATACAGCCCAGCAGGATGGGCCGCAGGGCACCCAGCACGGCGGCAAGGGTGGTGGCGATGCTGCCCAGGTTCAGCATGATCCGAACCACCAGAAAGACTACCACCAGCCCCAGCAGAGCGACGCCAAAATAAAAGAAGATTTTTTTCGCTTGTGGTTTCATAAGAAAATACTCCATTCCAAATAGGGGGATGATTGATGGATATGAAAAAAGGGCTGTGTGCAGGGAAAACGGCCCAAAATCCCCTCTAGTATAGCAAAGCCAGGAGGAGCTTGCAAGCGAAGGAGGAAGATTCTGAAAAATTCTTTGAGGATACGGCGCGATGGTGGTGGATACGGGGGAAAATGGCGCTTGCTTCCAGAGGGGGGCTCTGTTATAATAAACATAATAGGAAATAGAAGTAGGAGAAGAGGGAAAGGAGGTTTCCTTGTTGACGTTTTTTACGACCCATGTGAGCTTCCCCATGGTATGGCTGGTGCTGTTCATTGCCTTGGCGGGGATCGAGGGGCTCACCGCAGGGCTCATCTCCATCTGGTTCTGCCTGGGCAGCCTGGTAGCCCTGTTCGCCGCCTGGATGGGGGCGAACTTGGTAGTGCAGCTGGGCCTGTTCGTGGTGGTGTCTGTCCTCAGCATGGCACTGATCCGGCCCTTGGCCCGGAAGTGGTGGCTGCCCAGGACGGAAAAGACCAACGCTGACCGCATCCTGGAGCACCAGGGAGTGGTGTTGGAGACCATCGACAACCTGAATGCCCATGGGCAGATCAAGGTAGGCGGCGGGGTTTGGACTGCCCGCTCCGCCGACGGCAACGTGATTCCAGAGGGCAGCTTGGTCCGTGTCCTGCGCATTGAAGGTGTGAAAGCCATCGTAGAGAGATGGGAAAACGAGAAGGGAGAAGAGTGATGGAATTTATTTCAGGAATGGGTATCCCAGTCATTGTTTTAATCGTTGTCATTTTGATTATTTTGGCCAGATGTATCCGCATCGTCCAGCAGTCCAAGGCCTACGTCATTGAGCGTTTGGGCGCGTTCTACACAGTGTGGAGTGTGGGCCTGCATTTTAAGCTCCCGGTGGTGGACCGGGTCTTGAAGGTGGTCTCCTTGAAGGAGCAAGTGGCGGACTTCCCGCCCCAGCCGGTAATCACCAAGGATAATGTCACCATGCAGATCGACACGGTGCTCTATTTCCAGATCACCGACCCAAAGCTGTATGCCTATGGGGTGGAGAACCCCATGAGCGCCATTGAGAACCTCACCGCCACCACCCTGCGTAACATCATCGGTGAATTGGAGCTGGACCAGTCCCTGACCTCCCGTGACATCATCAACGCCCGGATGCGCAGCATCCTGGACGAGGCCACGGACCCCTGGGGCATCAAGGTCAACCGGGTGGAATTGAAGAACATCTTGCCCCCCAGAGATATCCAGAACGCCATGGAGAAGCAGATGCGCGCCGAGCGGGAACGCCGGGAAGCCATCCTTCAGGCCGAAGGCCAGAAGCAGAGCCAGATTCTGGTGGCCGAGGGCGAGAAGGAGTCCCGTATCCTCCGGGCCGATGCCGAAAAGGCTGCCCGCATCCTGGCTGCCGAGGGCGAGGCTACGGCCATCCTGCGGGTGAACGAGGCCACCGCCCAGGCGTTGAAACTCCTCAACGAGGCCGGTCCCACGGACTCGGTTATCAAGCTCAAGGCCTTGGAGGCCTTCCAGGCTGCCGCCGACGGCAAGGCCACCAAGATCATCATCCCCTCGGAAATTCAAGGCCTGGCTGGCCTGGCAGAGGGTGTGATCCAGACGGTGAAGCGCCCGGAGCCGGAACAGAATACCAAGGGATAAACAAGCAAATGCCCAGAGCCCCCGCCCCGTATTTGTCCGGGGCGGGGGCTTTTGAGAGAAAGGAAACGGTACCATGCAAACAGAGCGTTTGAACAGCAAGCACGGCTATGAAATCCCCACCCAGGCGATTTGGTCCGGGGAGGAGCGGGTGATAATCGCCTGCCACGGCTTTGGCAGCAGCAAGGCCAGCCCCATGATCCAGGCATTAAACCAGGCCCTTCCGTCAAAGGGCTGTGGGGTGGTCAGCTTCGACCTCCCCGCCCATGGGGAGAGCCCGGTGTGGCAGGAGGGGCTGCGGGTGCCCTACTGCATCGACGACTTGGCTGTGGTGGAGGACTACGTCCGCGCCCAACGGCCCCAGGCGAAGATCGGATATTTCGGTTCCAGCTTTGGGGCTTATATCACCTTGCTGTACCTGTCCCAGGCGGCAGTCCACGGGGAGCGGGCGTTCCTGCGCTCAGCGGCGGTGGACATGCCTGCGCTGGTGGACACCTGGGTGGATCAGAAAGCCAGGGAGGATATGGCCCGGCAGGGCTATTTTGTGCCAGACTACGACTATGTCCGGGAGATGCGGGTTACACCAGCTTTCCTCCAAGACTTAGAGGCGTATAACGTCTTTGAACGCTACAAGGCGGGGACTGCGGCCTTGTCTATGGTCCATGGAGGACAGGACTCGGTGGCCCCCTATCAGGCTGCCCAGACCTTTGCCGCTGCCTCCGGTGCGGACTTTCACACCCTCCCCCAGGGGGAACACAACCTCATGGGGGAGGGGGAACTGGAACAGGTGTTGGCCTGGTCCAGTGGGTTCCTTTTGGCGGATTGATAGGCAAACAAATCAAGATGGCGCAGGACAACAATATCGTTTGTCCTGCGCCATCTTTTGTTAAAGGGGGAAACGCGTCAAGTGAGGGGTTCCACGGCCACCACCGTGAGTACCCCTTCTGCCACAGAAAACTTCACGTTCAGCCCTGCAAACGCCATGCCATAGACCCGTGTGGGGTCCTCTTGATAGGAGGGCCGGGGATCCTGGGCCAACACCCCCCTGAGGGCCTCCCGCTGTTCCGGGGGCACCTGGGCCAGAAGGGCTGGGGGGAACACCACGTCAAGATGATACCCCTGGTACTGGGCGGTGAAGCCCCCTGTGGCTTCTGGGTGGGCGTCGGTGTAGGGGAGGTAGGGCTTGATATCAAAAATGGGAGTGCCGTCCAGTAAGTCGGCCCCGGAGACATAGAGCACCGGCCCCCAGTCGGGGTGCTGCTCTACCCCCTCTAGCTTCACCGAGGACAGGCCCATGGCATTGGGCCGGAAAGGGGAGCGGGTGGCGAATACTCCCATGCGGGTGTTGCCCCCCAGCCGGGGCGGACGGACCGTGGGGGACCATCCCTCCCGGACTGCCTGGGAGAAGCACCAGATCAACCACAGGTGGGAGAAGCCCTCAATCCCCCGGAGGGCGTCTGGGTTGCGGTACTCTGGCGCAAAGACGATGGTGGAGCGCAGGCTTTCCACTAAACCGCTCTGGCGGGGGATGCCGAACTTGGC
>NZ_JBQILM010000009.1:0-53943 GCF_056797215.1 Evtepia sp. | reverse complement strand
TAGAAAAAATAGAGTGAAGAATTATAACATAGTATATTTCTGTCGATAAAAATTTATAGCAAGAGGGGATGCAATGCCTTGGGAATCAGCGTTGAACTGGGGCTAAAACAAATAGCCGCCACCCCGAGCTGTCACACGAAGGAACGGCTGGCGCACTGGGGCTGCGGCTGAGAGGAGGATGAGAGCAGCGGGCCAAAGTAAGGGCTGCAAGCGAATGGTAGAGGAGGCGATGACCCGGCACGGTTCGCCCAATGATAGATCAATACACAAGCGGAAGGAGAGCCTTTGCAAGCGTCCTTCCGGCATGGGTAGTAAATCCATATTTTACGAACTATGGAGGAATTACTTATGCGAGCATACCACAAAGCTGTAGCGGCCTATCTTGGCAAACGGATGAAAGAGAAACGAGATAATTTGGGGTATACCCAAGAGAAGATGGCGGAGATATTAGAGGTAACTGCCCGTATGTATGGGAACTATGAGCGCGGTAAGTCTGCGTGTTACGTCGATGTTTTTTTCGTATTTGCGGCGATGCTTTCCACAGAGGAATGGCTTGCGCTCCACGACAGGATTCGTGAAGGCTTCAAGTGCCAGGAAGAAGAGGGGGCAGGGGCACTGGAAGGAAGAGACCGCCAAGACCCAGCAAAATTGTAACCTATATTTAATATAATTATAATATAGGGTTTCTTGTTTGTCAAGAAAAGATGCTGGACATGACAGTGTGGAAAAAGTGAGTACCTATGTTAGTGGTGGTGACCTGGGCGGGGACTGTCCTGGGACGGTTGACTGTCCGCTCTGCGCTAAACTTTTTGACGGGTACTCTTTTGTGGGCCGTGGCTTGTGTTTTATGTGGTGAATGAACAGAGCCACGGGGCGCTGTGTTGTCAACCTTTCCCTCACGAGCTAGTTGGCATTGGGCAAAAAACTGGCGGCGAGGATATCGTGCCCTCGCCGCCAGTTTGCCCGCTGGGGTGGTTTTATTCTACCGGGTCCAGCGTCACCGCAGCCCGGATTTTGATAAAATTTGCAAAGGTATCTGGATCCCCGAAGGTGAAGCTATCCCTGCGGAGCATGTGGGCCATATTCCCACTGGTGAACAGGAAGAAATGCCCTGCATCCAGGTTGCCGTTTTTCACGCTGATATACCGGAACTCGTTCTTGCCGGAGACCTCGTCCTCCTCCTCAAAGTGGTCGTTGTAGAAGCGATAGGTCAAGACCAGGCCCTTGTTTGGGTAGCGCTGCCAGGACCGCCGCTCCATCCCCCGCCGGTCTGCCCGGCGCAGCAGGAGTACGCCCATAAGGAGACAAAATACCATCAGGCAGAGACTAGCCAGAGAGAGAATCCCAGATAGGGGCATGGCGACCCCGGCGGCGATGAGGAGCACGCCGAAGACAGGGTAGCCAATCCGCCGGGCCATGCGCAGGCCCTTTTCCGGATGCTGGCGGTACTCCAACACCCGGACCAGGGCTGCGACATCGGTCTGGTCATAGACCATTTTGATCTGATATTTCACGGCAAGTCCCTCCCGATCATACCGCTTCCTGTTCCCCGGCTGGGCTGGTTTCCTGGGCCTTGGCGGCCTCGGCCTCCGCCCGGAGCTCCCGCCTGCGCTCCTTTTTCAGTTGGTTCAGGTAGTCTGGAGGGACTACGTTGGAACCGTTGGGGTTGCGGAGAAATTCGATGACCTTTTGGGCGATGTCCTCTGTGGAGGGGTGTACCACCACTAGGTTGTTTTCATAGGCATACCAGTAGCTGCGCTTGACCTCTGGCATATCCTTGGTGAACAGCTGTAGGCAGGCGTGGCGGACGGTAGTGGCAGGGGTATAAACCACTTTGATGATGTCATTGAAGGGGATCACTCTGGATTTCTCCTTCAATTTGGTCCGCCCCAGGGCGTGAAGGACACAGTAGTCCAGATATATGTCTAAGCGGGTGGAGCCTCCGGGGAGCCAGAACAGCAGGCCCTTGCGTACCTCCCGGCGGTAGGCCTCCTTTTTTTCCGCTTTCTTTTCTCGTTTAGATTTTCGACCGAACATGGTGTTTCTCCCTTCTATCGCGTTGTTGGACGCTGGGTTACAGCCGTCCCTTGCACCTGGGGCAGTTGGTGGCGCTGGGGGACAGGCCGATCATAACCTTGCCGCAGTGGGGACAACGGCCCAAAAGCAGGGAAAACAGAGCACCCATGGCCACCATGATCCCACCCAGCAGCACCTTGGTCAACAGGATGAGAATGCAGCCGCAGACCATGATGGTCCGCCCGGTTTTTCTTGCTTGCTTGTTATCCATGGAGAGCCCTCCTTTTCCCCTTTGGAGAAGGGGGAATTCTTGTATCCGAAGGACCCCCGGCCCCTGTGGCCGGGGGTCCTTTCAATGAATGAGTGATCAGGAAATCGTTGGGGATTGTCTTGGGTTTATTCTGCTTCTGCGTCAGTTTCCACCTTGGGGGCAGGTTCCTGGCCGTAGGGGTTGTTGGGGTCGGCGGAGTCGCAGCCGGCCAGAAGGGCAAGGCTCAAAGCCATTGCCAGGCAGAGTGCGATGATCTTTTTCATGGTGGCAAATCTCCTTTATCTGTTGGCTTTTGCCAGCTTCTTGGCGTCGGCAGCAGCGTCCTTGGCGGCAACTTCTTCAAATTCAGCGCGGGTGTTGTGGATGTAGATTTCCAGGCCTTCCTCCACATTGGCCCGGCGCTCGTCCCGCTTCATGTTGAGGATTTCCATGACGATGCACAGGACGATACCCACGAACAGGCCATAGGACGGGTTGGCGCACACGCCGATGGCGCCGGCGGTGATGCCGGCCACGCCGCGCTCTACGTTGGTGCGGCACATGTTGATGCCCACGTAGAAGGAGCCAAAGGCCTGGATCATCAGGGTCTGGGCCATGGCTAGGGGCAGGATGGGCCGGATCAGGGCCATTAAGGGTACGATGAGCTGGCAGATCCACTTGGTGGTGTTAAAGGTGCAGGAGCCGCCGAAGATGGAGTACATGTTCTCCTTGCCAGTCTTGTAGCGCTCAGCCACAGACACAGTCATGGCAGACCACAGGGGGCCGGACATGGTGCAGGTGGGGCTGAAGAAAGCCTCAATCAGGTTACGGAAGCCGCAGCACATGTTGGTACGGTCTGGGTTCACATCAATGTACTCGTCCTCACGATAGCGCTTGGTGTCCTCCATGAAGGCGGTGCCGCCCACGATATCACCGAAGGCGATAACATAGCACATGATAGCCATGGGGAAGTCCTTGGCCAGGATTTCCAGGGGCGGGAGCCCGATGCCCACGATGGAGAAGTTCTGCCAGACCCACATCAAGCCGGGGATGGGGTTGAACCAGAAAGCGTGTACGTCGGAGAAGTCCGGCAGCTCACATTCGCCGATGGCCATGGCGATGATACCGGCCACGATGATGGCGGGGACGAAACCGGCCTTGGTCAGCAATTTGATGGCCCTATTTTTGCTGCTGAACTTCACCTTGCCGAAGCCGTTGGAGAAGAGCAGGAACAGGCCTAGGGCAATGCCGATGGACCAAGAGATGGGATACATGAAAAAGCCCTTACCGCCGTCAGCCAGGGAACGGAAGCCGTAGCTCCCGGCGCAGGCGGCGAAGCCGGAGCCTATCAAAATACCGGCCTTCAAGCTCTGGGGGCACAGGTCCACCAGCTTGGTGGCGATGCCTGTGACGCCGAAAATGACATACATCAGGCCCAGGATCAGCTCCATCCCCACCAAGGCATAGGCCCGGTCGGGGCCCGGCTCATAGTTGAGAAGGAAAGCGGTAATCAAGGGCACGGCGGGGGTAATCCATCCGCCGATCAACGGGTCGCCCAGGGTGTTGTTGACCATGTACAACAGCTCATGGACGAACACGATGGATAGGGCGATCTCAAAGGTGAAACCAAACAGGTCCTGCAAGTAAGCGGTGGCTGCGGAACCGGTCATAAAGACGACGAGGGCCTGGACCATTTCGGGAATTTCCCACTCATAATGCACGAAGGGGATACGCAGGTCAAATTTCCAAATCTTGATACAGGGTTGCTTCTCTCCGTCCTTACGCCGCGCACTGGGCAGCATAAGATTCATTTCTTTTTCCCTCCAAATCTTTTCAAAATACGGAAACGCGGGCTGCTCTTTTTTCGGTCTCGCCTCCTAACGTCTTGCGATGGATTCTCCTGAAGTACGGGCACACGGGTGAACTGCGCAGCAAAAGACGCTGGTAGGACAGGCCTGAACAGGTACAAGGAGTGGCTGCTATATGGTCCAGCTGGGGGATGGGGCCATACAGGATTGTATTTCCTAACCAGCGAAATGGGGAGCCCGTTGCGCTGGGTCAGGGCGAGGGAAGATTACTCTATTTAGAGTAGAAGAGAAGGGGGTGTTAGAGGGCGATTCTACTCTTTATCGGGTAAACACCGGCATTCTCTTCTCGAAGAACGCCTCCACCCCTTCCTTGTAGTCGTCGGTGTTGGAGACCAGGGCTTGGGAGAGGGCCTCCATGTGCAGAGCGGTATGAATGTCCATCTCATTGCAGCGGCTGAGCATCTTCTTCGCTACAGAGAAGGCAAAGGAGGGCCCGGCAGCCAGCTTTTGGGCTGCGGCGTAGGCTGTGGCCAGTACCTGGGCGGGCTCCACCACCTGGTGGACGATGCCCAGGGAGAGGGCCTCTTGGGCGTCCAACTTTCGGTCCATGAAAATGATTTCCTTGGCCTTGGAGACGCCCACGATCCGCGGCAGCAGGTAGGTCCCGCCCACGTCAGGGATCAGGCCCACATGGCCGAAGCTCTGGGAAAAGGTGGCGTCTGTGGCTGCCACAGCCAGGTCCGCAGCCAGCACGATGTTCATACCGGACCCGGCGGCGATGCCGTTTACCGCAACCACCACCGGTTTGTCCAGCTCCGCCAGCAAAACGATGAGCCGGTTGGCTGCCTCGATATGCCGGTAAAATGCCTCCTGCCCGCCATATCCATCTTTCAGTTCCCCCAGGTCCAGCCCGGCGCAGAAGCCACGGCCTTGGCCGGTGAGCAACACGGCGCGGATCTCTTGGGAGGCTTCGATTTCCCGCAACCGCTGGGCCAGTTCCTGGAACATGGGTGCGGTGAGCGCATTGAGTAGTTTCGGCCGGGACAGGGTCAGGATTGCGACCCCTTCTTGGTCTACTGTGATAGACAAGGTTTTTTCCATGGTCGAACCTCCTTTCGTTTTCTGCGTTCAGTATACTAGGGTCAAAACCCGCCCGCATCAGCCGTTTGACGTACTCTAAACCGCCCTTTTTGCGAAAATGGGATGATATTCCGTGTGACCAACTCATCCGTTCGGAGTAGTAAGCTTGTTAGAAAAGAGTTGTTTTCAAGTGGTTTGATTTCATGAGAAATTAGATGGTAGTTAAGATGCTTCTCGACACTCTTTTTTCGTTTTTTCTTCCGCTGCCTTCAACCCAAGGGCAAAGACATACCGGAATACTTCAGAATAGGGCTTGTTGTAAAACTTCTCCCGTTTCAAGCTGTCCAACCCCTGTTCCAGGTCAGGGGGGATGGATACCATAATGCGTCTTGTATTCGCTGCCATGGGATGGCCTCCTTTCGGTGTAGTGAATCACTGAACCGCATACCATTATAGTGGTTCAGTGAATCTCTGTCAAGAAAATTGTCGGGGAATTGCATCTTTACATAACTGGTTCACTGCGGTATAATCATCACTGAGGTGATGGATATGGCGACTGATAAGCCCAGGTACACGGTTTCCGTGACCAACGAGATGTTCGAAGCCATTGAGGACTTCCGCTTCAAAAACCGGTATCAGACCCGTTCGGAAGCTACGGCGGAGCTCATCCGCCTGGGACTGGAACAGCTCAAAAAAGAAGAAGGAAAAACGGACGAAAAAAACACAGCCTCTGACGCAAAGGCTGAGTGAAACGGCTGTTTTTCGGGGAGAGAAAAGACCCTGCGCCATCGGCGCAAGGTCTTTGTTCCAACTGGGGCGGAGGGCTATTTCAATTTGGAAAGTAACTCGTTTCGCCCAGACACACCGCACTTGGCATAGATGTTTTGCAGATGGGTCTTGACGGTAAAGGGGCTGATGTCCATGGCGTCAGCGATTTCAGTGTTGTTTAGGCCGGCGGACAGGTGGTCCAGAACGGCTTTCTCCCGTGAAGTGAGCTGCTTTAGCGCAGCCAACATTTGGGGGGAGTGGACCTTTTCCTGGCGGATTAAAAAGATCAGATAGAGGTATTGGCCTGGATTGATGACGGTCCGGCTCTGGTTGCTGATCTCTTTGCTATAGAACTTGAACTGATGGAGGAGGCATTCCACCTTGATCTCCTCCGGCGCGGAGATTATTTTGGAACCGAAATAATTCAAAAGCTTCTGGCCCCACAGATAATGCTCCGGGGTATCTGCGGTGTCGCGGGTGACGAAGCTGTCCACGATGCTGCCATTCTCATAGATGTATTGAGCATAGTCGTTGAATGTGTGGTTTGCTTTGAGGATCTTGCCGTTGTGGTCCAGCAGGGCTACGCCCAGGGAGAGATGGGAGAAATATTCGTCAAAATGATAGGCCAGGGACATCATCTCCCGGTTTTTCCTGTTCTCCAGGTACTGCTTGGTAATAAAGGGCTCGATCTCGGAAAAGATTTCCAGCTCTTCTGGGGTGAAATCCCCCGCCGCCTCCGGGCGGAAGAGGCTGATCATGGCGTAGAGTTCCCTTTCCTTGCGGAGGAAGATACAACATTGGTAGGCGATTCCCAGGGAGCGGAGATATTGATAATACGGGGTGTGGGCCCGCTCTTCCGGGGAGAGCAGCGCGGTGAGGGAGACGACGCTTTTCTTCTGTTTCCCCTTCAAGCGGCTACGGATATCGAACTTGACAAACTGGTCCATATAGGTGCTCACTTGGTTTGGCGGCAGGTCCCGCACGATGTAATTGTATTGCAGGGCGCTTTCGCTGTCCGGGTCCTTTTGGTAGGTGACAGCCAGGGAGGTGGAAACGTGGAAATGCTGTTCAAACAGTTGCAGGATATCCCGCAGGAGCGTGCCATTTCTGGTGGGCATTTGCCGAAGAAAGCGGAGCACGGATAGATAGGCTTGGCTTGTCAGCATCGTTAAGACCTCCTTCGGATCGACCGCTGCGTTACAAGGCTAGACTTGGCCCTGTAGGTCAAAATTATTATGTCATGTAGTATAATACCAGGGGAAATAATAGTCAATAGTTCGATTTGAGAAGAAAAGAGCCAACTGATCCGAATAGAAGATCAGTTGGCTCTTCTTATAAAACACTTTGTCAAAGTAATAGGAGTGGAGAGGACGGAATACTCCGGTAAAGCTTACTTTGTATTTTTTGCTTATGATACATATTATATAGTATTTATACGTAATATTCCGCGTATTCAAAGGAGCCAATGGCCCCGCAGGTGTCGCAGACGTCGGGGCGGGTTTCAAACAGCGCACCGCAGAACTGACAGCGATAGCCCTCTTTTTTCTCCATGGGTTCCGGAGTGGCAGCGGCTTTTTCTGCCGGCGTACCCAACTTGGTCAACAGGGTCATGAAGCGCTTTTCGTGGCTGCGCTCAATGGCGGCGACCTTTTCAAACATGGCAGCCAAATCCTCCAAGCCATCCTCACGGGCTTGACGGGCGAAGTCTGGGTACATATCGTGCCACTCCATGTACTCACCCTGGGCGGATTGCATGAGGCATTCCTTTGTGTCCGTGGGCTTGCCGAAAATCTGCTCGAACCAGAACTTGGCGTGCATCATTTCGTTTTTTGCCATTTGTTCAAAGGCTACGGCAACGTCTTCGTTCCCATTATCCCGCGCCACTTGGGCAAAAAATGTGTACTTGTTACGGGCGATGGATTCCCCGGCCAGTGCCTTTTGAAGATTTTCAGCTGTTTTTGTATGCTCTAATCCCATGATAACATACCTCCTATAAGTTCAAGTTTCGGAAGGGCCCATCTAAAGGCCCCTCCGCTTTTTGCTATTATAGCATATGGAGGCGGGATTGTCATATCATTTTCCAGCCGGAGGGATGTTTCTCTCCACTGGCCAGTGCCCCGGCCCTCTGCACGTTCTTCCCGCGCCCAGCACACACTGGGCACCCTGTCTTTTGCTTCCGGGCGCGGGAGTAGACCACGGCTTTCCAAACATGCCCTTCTGGACATACCCACCAGACCTTCCGCCGGCTCCCGGTGGTTACATCTTTGGGGGTCAGTGTACCGTTGAGGCTGGGGTGCCACTGGGCTGCCAGGGCTGGATACTGGGAGGCCAGGTCGTTCTCCCCGGGCCATGCCCGTTTCCCAGCACAGTAAGGGCAACCACTGCCGCTGGTGCGGACATACACCGCCGCCGCCCAGTGGTGGCCCTTTTCACAGGTCCACCATACCGTCTGCTTGCTGCCGTAGGAGAGGCCGGTGGGGGTTAGGCGCCCGTTTTTTTCCAGGTCCCACTGCTGAAGCAGGCTTTCCCGCCTGTGCTCTACACAGTAATCATATAGTGTTTTCTTCATCGGCTTCTCCCTGGAACGGTTGTTTCAGCGTGTTAGGTGGGAAGACTCCCGGGAATGTCCCTGTATGATCCCGTTCCTTTTTGCAAAACATAAAAGGGGTAGACCGTCCATTGGTTGGTTGGTTTTAGTCATATATGGCTAGAATGGCATTTTTTTGCATGTTTCATGGTAATGTTAGGTAAAAGTGGGTGATAGCTTGGGAATGTATAGACGTCTGAGAGACCTACGAGAAGACAATGAACTGACACAACAAGACGTTGCGGGGATTTTAGGGACCTCGCCCCAATATTATCAAAAATATGAATCTGGCGTCCGGCCGATCCCTGTGGAACGGTTGGAGATTCTTGCGGATTACTATAAAACGTCTACAGATTATCTATTGGGACGCACACCGGTGCGGGAACCATATCCTAAGCGGTAATAGAAAAGACACAGCGCGAACGGCCTCCGAGAGGAAGTCAGTTCGCGCTGTGTTGATGTGTGCGGTTCTGTACGGAGTATTCCTGAGACAGAATATGACCAAGCATCAAAATAGTGCATATTTTTGGCAGAAGCGTTGGAGGATTGCGGCCATTTCTGCCCGGGTGGTGGAGGCGGTGGGGTCTAAGATTTGGTCAGACTTTCCTGAAATCAGGCCCACAGCATTGGCCCAGGAGAGGGCATCCATAGCATAGTCGCTGATCTGGTTCCGGTCAGCAAACTGTACCAGGTTTCCCCGAGCGGAGACGTCAAAATTTTTATAGGTGGCGTAACGGTACAGGATGGTGGCCAACTGCTGCCGGGAGAGGTTGTCCTCGGGGCCGAAGGACTCTGGGGTGTAGCCGCTGGCAATGCCATACCAGGAGGCCCAGGAGACGGGGGCGGCGTAATATGCGGAGGGAGGCACATCGGCATAGTGGGATTGGTTGCTGGCGGGGGGTTCCCCATCTGTGCGGTAGAGGATGGTGACCATCATCCCTCGGGTGGTGGTGTCGTTGGGGGAAAAGCTGTTTTGGCTGGTGCCCACCATGAGGCCGTTTTGACAGACGAAGGCAACACTGTTTGAGAACCAATCGCTGGCCTGTACATCAGAGAATGTGGGGCCGTCTACCTGATTTGGGGGCTTGGTGGCGAAGGAGGCGGTTATGGTGACAGGGCCGCCTGGCATAGAGAAGACATAGCGGCCGTTCCCCTTGTCAGCGACCACCAGTTGGATGCCTTGATAGTTGACCGTAGGCGTTCCTGGGACAAAGCCCTCCTTGGCGATGGCGGTGAGGGTCACAGTGGCCCCCTCCTGCGCACTTTGATGGCTGGCAGAGAGGGTCCCGTTTGCAGCCTGGTGGATGGTAATGGGGAAATCCTTCACTTCTTGGATGGTCAACCTGCCCACAATGTAGGTGATATCCCCTTGATAGTTCCCCCCGGCCGGGGCTTCCGCCCCCACAGGATGGATGGCGACGGTTCCGGGCTTGCTGGTGTCTGGGGTGGAGGCATAGACCAGGGCAGGGAGGGTGCGGAGCTGGTCATTGCCCACTAGGCCGGAGATTTTGTAGTCCGCATGGGTGAGGCTGGGGGCAGCTTCGCCCACTTTGATGGTTTTGTTGGCTGCTGTGATGGTGAGCTTGGCGGGGTTCACTGTGATAACCTTTGCGTCAGACTGCTGCATTTGATATGTTTTGTCCCCGGCCTTGTAGGCGGTGACCCAGACCGTCCCCACCCGGGCGGCCTGGAGCCTGCCGTTTTGGTCAATGGTCCCGCTGCCCGTGCCGCCAGTGATGGCGTAGGTCACGGCACCGCTGCCAGAACCGCCCACGACGCCTAAGTCGAGGCGCTCCCCGTAAACAATAGCGCTGCTGCCGGTGACAACTAGCGGGTCCTGCCGCTTGGTCCCCGTTTCCGTATTGTCTCCGGGCTCCACGGGCTTTGTGTCGTCAGGGTCTTGCGTGCCGTCCCCGGGAGTGGGAGGGTTGGGTTTATCCGCAGAGTCTGTAGTAATTGTCACAGTGATATAACCATGCCCACTGTTATACTCAGGAGTCCCATCAGAATTTACGTCAAGAGGATCGATATAAACTTCCACTCTTGCTTGCCCAGTTTCCGTGCCGGAGGACAGTATGCCCTGTTTGAGCTGGCACCCGTTTGCTTCGACGGGATCCATCAGGAAGTTAAGCCGCTCGTCTCCTCTATACCCGGATACCAGGGTTTTTAGGTCCAGGCGTTTGCCGCCAGTTTTGAGTTCGGCGTGTGTTTTAATTTGCGGTTCTACTGGGGTGATGGAGCCACAATTTTTCAGAGTAATCGTGTTTTCTGGTAAAAGATAGTTTCCTTTATCTGGCCCGGAGAGCTTCAAGCCATCAATGATAATATCTTTTTCAGTGCCAACATAGCGGCTGTTATACTTGGCGGAGTCATAGGTTATGGTAATACTATCTTCTTTTTCGCTTTCTTGATCGACCAATGGCGAGATGGCTTTTAAGTGTGGATAGGCGCTGGCATTCCCATCATATATTTTATCGCATGAGCTAGTAGCCAGAGTCACGCCGCTTAAGGGATACGGAGTGATTTCGTAACTTATTGTTGCAGTACCGGTATAATTTCCTTTTCCGCTTATGGTGATAGAGTAGGTGCCCACGTTTTTCCCAGCATTGTACGTTGTATCGTAGTCTGATGGGTCCAGGTCCTCCCCATTGAGCATGACAATGAAATCGGGGATCCATTTGCTGCCATCATATACATGGATGTTGCTTCCTAAAAATTGAATATCGGCATTTGAAATAGAATTTTCTTGTGCCTTAACTGATGTAGAAAAGGAGAATAGGATAAAAACGGCAAGGAAGGATACAGAAAAACTAAAGGTTTTCGACAGGTTGGTTTTCATAATGGTGACCTCTCTTTCTGGTAGTCATATTAGGCTTCTGTCGTACTATGTTCATAATTTTACCACAAAAAATTGACATTTTCCAACGAAGTTCGACATATTAAAACAGAAAGAAGAAAGGGTTTGCCAAAGCAGGAAAAAACAGGTATAATCTCTTGGCGGAGGGGAACACCCTCCTTGGATGCTAGGCCCCGAAAGAGAGAGGAACGAGAATGGAGAAATTGACCTTTGTGATCCCAACCTTGTTGGGTGTGGAAGGGCTCACCGCCGACGAGCTGCGGCGTTTGGAGATGGAGGATGTCCGCGTGGAAAATGGCCGGGTATTCTGCCAAGGAACCCCGAAAGATATCCCCCGGCTGAACCTGAACCTGCGGACAGGGGAGCGGGTTCTTTTGCTGTTGGGCAGCTTCCCAGCCCAGAGCTTTGACCAGCTCTTTGAGGGGACAAAGGCCTTGCCCTGGGAAGCGGTGATCCCGGCAGATGGGGCGTTTCCGGTGAAGGGGTTCAGCCTGAATTCCGCACTGCACAGTGTCCCCGCCTGTCAGTCTATTGTGAAAAAGGCGGTGGCGGTCCGCCTGGGGGAGCGCTTCCATCGGGAGACCTTGCCGGAGACAGGGAGCCTTTACCAGATACAGTTCTCTATCATGAAGGATGTTGCTTCTCTGATGTTGGATACCACCGGCCCAGGCCTGTATAAGCGGGGCTACCGGGCCACAGGGGTGGCTGCACCCCTGCGGGAGACCTTGGCCGCGGCCCTGGTGTTACTCTCTGGCTACCGGGGGCGTGACCCCTTCTGTGACCCCTTCTGCGGCTCAGGTACCATTGTGATCGAGGCGGCATTGATCGCCAAGAACCGGGCGCCGGGGCTGAACCGCAGCTTTTCCGCCCAGCGGTGGGCTTGGCTGCCGTCCAGCGTCTGGGTGGACGGGGCAGGGGAGGCCATGGACCGGGAATACGACGGGGTGTACGATATTTGGGGTGGTGATATTGACCCCCAGGCCATTGCCATTGCCCAGGGCAATGCCATCAAGGCGGATGTAGAGGACTTGGTCCGCTTTACCCAGGCGGATGCCCGGAAATTCTCCCGCCAGGAGCCCTATGGCCGCATTGTCTGTAATCCACCCTATGGGGAACGCCTGATGGAACGCCAGGAGGCGGAACAACTCTACCAGGATTTTGGCAAAACAACCTTGGGACTGCCAAAAGGCTGGAAGCTCCATCTGCTTTCTTCCCACACGGAATTTGAACGGAGCTTTGGGCGAAGTGCCGATAAGAAACGGAAACTATACAATGGAATGCTGAAGTGCGACCTGTTTCAATATGGAGTGAAACGGCTTCGTAAGCCTTGAATACAGAGGATTTTGGCCGTATTTCTCTAAAGTGCACAAAAAAAGAATGGAATTTTCTCCCCATTTCAGAAGTTTCCATGTTGCAGAATCCCAGCGGGAAGGGTATTATAATACTTGACTTAGCACTCAGGATAAAAGAGTGCTAAACCGGAACTTGTGAAAGATTTTTTGAATGATATAAGGAGGAGCGCAAAATGACTCTGAAACCTCTGGCTGACCGTGTTGTCATCAAACGCCTGGAAGCGGAAGAAACCACCAAGGGGGGCATCATCCTCACCGCAGCATCCAAGGAGAAGCCCGACATGTCCATCGTGGTTGCAGTAGGCCCCGGTGGCCTGGTGGATGGCAAGGAAGTGAAGATGATTCTCAAGCCCGGTGATAAGGTGATCACCAGCAAGTACATGGGCACCGACGTGAAGGTGGACGGCGAAGAGCTGACCATCGTGAAGCAGAGCGACATCGTCGCTGTTGTGGAAGACTGATCCTCTAAAATCGAAAGGAGTTACTATACTATGGCAAAGCTGCTGAGTTATGGAGAAGAGGCCCGCCAGGCATTGGAGCGCGGCGTGGACCAACTGGCCAATACCGTGAAAGTTACCCTTGGCCCCAAGGGCCGCAACGTGGTTCTGTGGAGAGCCTATGGCACCCCCCTGGTTACCAACGATGGTGTGACCATCGCCAAGGAGATCGAGCTGGAAGACCCCTTTGAGAACATGGGCGCCCAGATGGTGAAGGAAGTCTCCACTAAGACCAACGATGTGGCCGGCGACGGCACCACCACCGCCACCCTGCTGGCCCAGGCCATCATCCACGAGGGCCTGAAGAACCTGGTGGCCGGTGCCAACCCTGTGGTGATGAACAAGGGCATGGCCAAGGCTACCCGCGCCGCTGTGGAGGCCATCAAGAAGAACTCCCAGCCTGTGAACGGCAGCGAAGATATCGCCCGTGTGGGCACTGTCTCCTCCAGCGATGAGCGCATCGGCACCCTGATTGCCGAGGCCATGGAGAAGGTGGGCACCGACGGGGTTATCACTGTGGAAGAGTCCAAAACCGCCGAGACCTACAGCGAAGTGGTGGAGGGTATGCAGATTGACCGCGGCTTCCTCTCTCCCTATATGGTGACAGATACCGAGAAGATGGAGGCTGTCCTGGACGATCCCCTCATCCTTCTCACTGATAAGAAGATCAGCAACATCCAGGAGATCATCCCCGTGTTGGAGCAGGTTATCCAGTCCGGCAAGAAGCTCTTGATTATGGCTGAGGACGTGGAGGGCGAGGCCCTGTCCACCCTGTTGGTCAACAAGCTCCGTGGCACCCTGAATGTCCTGTGTGTCAAGGCCCCTGGCTTTGGTGACCGCCGCAAGGAGATGCTTCAGGATATCGCTATCCTCACCGGTGCCCAGGTGATTTCCTCTGACTACGGCCAGGAACTCCACGACGCCGACATCAGCATGCTGGGTACTGCCCGCCAGGTGAAGGCCGGGAAGGAGACCACCATCATCGTAGACGGCGGCGGCAGCAGCGATGCCATCAAGGAGCGCACTGCCATGATCCGCAACGAGTATGACCGCTCCACCTCTGAGTTCGACCGGGAGAAGCTCCAGGAGCGCCTGGCCCGTCTCTCCGGCGGTGTGGCTGTCCTCCGCGTGGGTGCTACCACTGAGACCGAGATGAAGGAAAAGAAGCTGCGCATTGAGGACGCCCTGAATGCCACCCGCGCTGCTGTGGAAGAGGGCATCGTCGCTGGCGGCGGCACGGCCTATGTCAACGCCATCACCGAGGTGGAGAAGCTCATCGACCAGGTGGAGGGCGATGAAAAGACCGGCGTACAGATCATTTGCCGCGCCCTCACTGCCCCCCTGCGTCAGATTGCCACCAACGCTGGTCTGGATGCCTCCGTTATCCTGGAGAAGGTCCGCAGCAGCAACGAGACCGGTTATGGCTTCGACGCCTATAAGGAAGTGTATTGCGACATGATTGCCAACGGTATCGTGGACCCCACCAAGGTGACCCGCTCTGCCTTGGAGAACGCCGCTTCCATCTCCGCTATGCTCCTGACCACGGAAGCCCTGGTGGGCGACCGTCTGGCACCTCCCTCCGCCACCGGTGCGGGAATGCCTGCGGCTGATATGAGTGGTGCAATGTACTAAGAAGCGCGGAGCCGTCGCGAGCAGCGGGCTAAGACCGGAGCGCAGGCAGAAGCCCAAGGAAGGGCCAAAGGCCCTGGATGGGTTCTGCCGGAGTCGGAGGTCTTAGAGCCGCGTCAGCGAGCAGGCGCAGCGTGACATCAGGAAGCGCGGAGCCGTCGCGAGCAGCGGGCTAAGACCGGAGCGCAGGCGAAGCCCAAGGAGGTGCCGCAGGCCCTGGATGGGTTCTGCCGGAGTCGGAGGTCTTAGAGCCGCGTCAGCGAGCAGGCGCAGCGTGACATCAGGAAGCGCGGAGCCGTCGCGAGCAGACAAAGCGTAAACACCCCCACGAAATAAAGATCATATAGCCCCCCGTTCCCCAATATACTGAGGGGACGGGGGCTTTTTGCGCCCTGAGAACTGAGGGAGTGATTGCATGATCTATGTGGTAAAATCGGGAGACAGTTTAAGCGCCATTGCCCGGCAATACGGCACCTCCGTCTCCCGCCTGCGCAGTGACAATGGCCTGCTGCCTGACCAGCCCCTGGTTCCAGGTCAAGCCCTAGAGGTGTTGCAACCTATGTCTACCTACACCGTGAAGCCAGGGGACACCCTGTACAGTATCGCCGCCCAAGGGGGCCTTTCCGTCCTGGAATTGCTGCAATATAACCCTGTCTTAGCCCAGGGGCAGCCACTGTTCCCAGGGGAAACCCTGGCACTGGGCCTGGAAGGGGAGCGGAAGGGCCCGTATACCATCAATGGCTATGCCTACCCCCATGTCCGCCCCCATGTGCTTCGACGGGCTATGCCGTTCCTCACAGACCTCTCTGTTTTTTCCTATGGCTTTCGGGAGGATGGCAGCCTGATTGCCCCCCAGGACCGGATGTTGTTGGCGGAGGCAGAGCGCTTTGGCGCAGGGACTATGCTGGTCCTGACATCCACGGACGAAAATGGCAGCTTTTCCACCCAACATGCCAGCCGGCTCTTTCGGGATCAACGCTTGCAGGACAAGGTCTTGGACAACCTCTTAGAGGTGATGTTGGAAAAAGGATACCGGGGGTTGGATGCTGACTTTGAATACATTGCCAAGGAGGATGCCAGTGCCTACCATGCCTTCTTAGGCAATGCCAAGGAACGGCTCCATAGGGAGGGTATGGTCCTCCATGTGGATTTGGCCCCAAAGGCCTATGCAGGCCAACCCGGCCTACTATATGAGGGCCACGACTACGGTATCATTGGTTCCCTTGCCGATTCGGTACTACTGATGACCTATGAATGGGGATATGCTTACGGAGGGCCCATGGCAGTGGCGCCATTGCCACAGGTGGAGGAGGTGCTCCGCTATGCCCTGACCGAAATCCCAGCCTGGAAGATTCAGATGGGAGTGCCCAATTATGGCTATGACTGGATGCTGCCTTACATGGAGGGGCAGCGGGCAACCACAGTGGGAAATCAGGAGGCTGTGCTCCTAGCTTCCCAAGTGGGGACAGAGATTCAGTTCGATGAATCGGCCCAGGCCCCGTTCTTTCATTATTCTCGAAACGGGAGAAGGCATGTGGTTTGGTTTGAGGATGCCAGAAGTATTGCAGCAAAGCTCAGTCTAGCCCGGGAGCTGTCCCTGTCGGGTTGGGCCTATTGGAATCTCCTGCGGCCCTTCCCTCAAAACTGGGCACTGGTGAGCAACAACATCCTGGTGCGGCGGCGAAATATGTCGCTTATTTAGGGGTGGCCTCCTGGGGATGGATAATCGTTTGTTAGAGCAAAATGCAGGAAATGTTTCAAAAATTTCAAAAGCATATCATATTTCACAAAGAGGGCTTTGGGAATCTATGTGAATTGTATTCAGAAGAACCTTGCAATTTTGCCATAAATTGTGTATAATGAAACAGTCAACACGCGAAACGGGGCGCGATCTCCGGGTCGGCCCCCAAAACATTCTAAGGAGGAAATCTTAAGATGAAAAGAATTCTTGCACTGATTCTTGCCGGCGTGCTGGTCCTGGGTCTTGCTGCCTGCGGCAACAGCGATCCCGCGCCTGCAACAGATGGTGAGGGCAGCGGCGATTCCGCTGGCGTTACCAAGCTGAGCATGGCCACCGGCGGCACGTCCGGCACCTACTATGGCTTCTGCGGCGTTGTATCTCAGGTCCTGAACGAGAAGTTGAGCGACACCCTGAACATCAGCGTGCAGTCCACTGGCGCTTCCAGCGCAAACATTGACCTGGTGGATACCAATGGTAACCAGCTGGCCATCGTGCAGAACGACGTTATGTACTATGCAAATTCTGGCACCGATATGTACGACGGCAAGGAGCCCATCACCAGCTTCTCCGCTGTGATGTCCTGCTATCCTGAGCACGTGCAGATCATTGCCAACAAGAACATCACTTCCATTGCCGACCTGAAGGGTAAGAAGGTCAGCGTGGGCGATGCCGGTTCCGGCGTGGAGTTCAACGCCCGCCAGATCCTGGCTGCCTATGATATCGACATTGAGAACGATATCTCCAAGAACAACCAGAGCTTTGCTGACTCCGCTGACTCCCTGAAGAACGGCACCATCGACGCCGCTTTCGTGGTGGCTGGCTATCCCACCACCGCTGTCACAGAACTGGCAACCACCTATGACTTCAACCTCCTGTCCCTGGACGAGGAGCACGCCAACAAGCTGATGGAAGAGTATGGGTTCTACACCTATGACAAGATCCCCGCTGGCACCTATAGCTGCGTCACCGAGGATGTCCCTGCTATGGCTGTCATGGCCACCATCATTGCCAGAAATGACGTGCCTGAGGATGCCATCTATGCGCTGATCAAGGGCATCTTTGACAACAAGGAGCAGATCGCTGCTGGCAACACCAAGGGCAATGAGCTGGATATGGAAAAGGCCGTCTCCGGTATCAGCATTCCCTTCCATCCCGGCGCTATGAAGTTCTTCAAGGAGAACAACATTGCGATGCCTGATGCCGATGGCGAAGCTGACACAGCTGGCGACGCCGCTACCCCCGATGCTGACGAAGCTGCTGAATAAGTGAAGGCATCCGTAAAACTTACTACGGTCACAGCCGCCGTAATGATTTTCATTACGGCGGCTGTTTTCCTCTTTGGCTGTACCCAGGACAGTCCACAGCTGCTCCTTTCCAACGCAGAGGATGGTGAGGTCTATGCCTCTTATCCCTTGGGGGAGGGGGACAGCTTCGCCGTGGAATTCATCCACTCGGTGAACAAAAGCCCAGTGCGGGATGTCTATACCATCCAAGATGGGGCCATTTGGAACGAGGAATGTATTTATTACGGGTTCGGTGCCGGGGTAGAGACAGAGCTGGGAGAGGGGGAGACCCTTTCCTATGGCGAACATGGAGAGATGGTCATCTCTGGTATCCATAAGCCCATGGATGATATGGTCCTGGTGGTGGGGACAGTCTCCGACCACACCCTTTATCTGGGGGAGGAGACCATCAGCCTGCGGGACCTGTGCGGTCGGAACAGTAAGGTTCTGTTTCAATACAAAGAGGGATAACAAATGAGAGAGAAAAGGAGGTAGGTATCGTGCCGTTGTTTGGAAAGAAATCATTCAAGAAGGACCCGGAAGTGGAGTTTGCTTTCACGGAGATCGGAGAGGAATCCACGGTTGAGGCGGATGTACAAGCCGTCATGGAAAAATATGACCGGGAATCCAATGTCCGTATATGGGATGGCATTCCGAAATACGTTGTACGGTATATGCTGGTAGGCTTTGCCATTTACAGTGTGCTTTTGAACTTTGGAATTGACTGGGAGACCAGAATTGAGCGCGCTTCCTTCACGGGCCTGTTGGTCTTTTTGACCTTCATCGTGTTCCCTGCCCAAAAGGGTGCGCGCAAGAAGCTGAACTATATTCCCTGGTATGATGTGATCTTGGCAGTGTTAGGCGGCGGGAGCTACTTCTATTTTGTCTTTAATCTCCAGGACATCATTTCCAAGACCATCCGTCTGGATACCATGGATATCGTCATTGGTATCATCGGTGTGGTGGTCACGTTGGAGGCCTGCCGCAGGTCGGTGGGTATCCCCATTGTGCTTGTCTCCTCCGCGTTTATCATCTATATGATCGGCTTTGCGGGAAAACCCCTGGCCATCAACATTTATAACCTGTTTTACACCACTGAGGGCGTCATTGGTACGCCCATCCGCGCCTGTTCCACCTTCATCGTGCTCTTCGTAATTTTTGGCGCATTTTTGGAGCGGACAGGCATCTCACAGTTCTTCATAGAGCTGTCAAACTCCATCGCTGGCAGCTCCAGCGGCGGTCCGGCGAAGGTGGCGGTCATCTCCTCCGCCCTGTGTGGCATGGTCTCCGGTTCCTCTGTGGGCAACACGGTGACCACTGGTTCCGTCACCATCCCGATGATGAAGAAAAACGGCTACCGCCCGGAATTTGCCGGGGCCGTGGAAGCGGCCTCCTCCACCGGCGGGCAGATCATGCCCCCGATTATGGGTGCGGCGGCGTTCTTGATGGTGGAGTATGTGGGGGTGGATTATGGTGCCATCGCTGCGAGGGCTATCATTCCGGCAGTGCTGTACTTTGCTGGCATCTTCATCTCTGTCCACTTGGAAGCCAAGCGCATGGGCCTGAAAGGCATGTCCAGGGAAGAGCTGCCCAAGTTCGGCAAGCTGTTCCTGCGCAAGGGCTACCTCCTGCTGCCCCTGGTGGTGCTGGTCATTTTGATTATGAAGACCACCATGAGCCAGGCCGCTGTGGTGGCGACCGTCTTGGCCATCGTGGTGAGCATGTTCTCCAAGGACACCCGGATCAATATCCATAAGTTCTTTGACGCCCTGGAAAATGGCGCCCGGTCTACCCTTACCGTGGGTATCGCCTGTGCGGTGGCTGGTACCATTGCCTGCGTCATTACCACCACAGGCATCGGCAATAAGCTCATCTCTGCTATCGTAAACCTCTCCGGTGGGAATATGTTTATTGCCATGTTCCTGACCATGGTGACCTGCATCATCCTGGGTATGGGTGTGCCCACCACAGCAAATTACGTGATTATGGCCACCACCTGTGCCCCCATCCTCATCCAGATGGGTATGGCGAAACTGGCGGCGCACATGTTCGTGTTCTACTTCGGCATCGTGGCCGATATCACCCCTCCGGTGGCCCTGGCCGCTTATGCAGGCAGCGCCATCGCCAAGTCGAAGCCCATGAAAACGGCTGTGACTGCAACGACCTTGGCCATCGCGGCCTTTATCGTCCCATACTGTTTCGGTATGAACCCGGCGCTGCTGTTTGTGGACAGCACGATCCCGTCCTCCATCCAAGCGGTTGTTTCTGCCTTGGTGGGTGTGTTTGGGGTTGCCGCTGGCCTGCGGGGCTACGTGTTCTCCGACTTGAAGCTCTGGCAACGGCTCGTCATCATCGCTGGCGGACTGTGCCTGGTGTATCCGGGTACACCCACTGATATTGCGGGGATCGCAGTTGTGGCTGTGATCTGTGTACTCAGTAAGATGGCGGGGAAGCATCACAATGACAACACTCCAGTGGCAGATGCCTAAGGAAAGAAGTATAAAACAGCTAGATCAACAGAAAACGTGCGCTGCCGAAAAAACGGCAGCGCACGTTTTGTAACTTTATCAGGGTGGGTTTACACGAAGAGGCCCTTGGAGAGGACGATCTTTTGAATTTCGCTGGTGCCCTCATAGATCTGGGTGATCTTGGCGTCGCGCATCAGGCGCTCCACGTGATATTCTTTCATGTAGCCGTTTCCACCCATCATCTGCACAGCGTCGGTGGTCACGCGCATAGCGGTCTCAGCGGCGATGAGCTTGGCCTTGGCGGCGGACTCAGAGAAGGGCTTGTGGTTGTCCTTGTCGCAGGCGGCTTTATAGACCATGTACTTAGCCATCTCGATCTGGTTGGCCAAATCCACCATGCGGAATGCCAGGTGCTGGTTCTTATAAAGAGGCTTCTTGAACTGCTCACGGAGCATCATATACTTCCGGGCGATTTCAAAGGCTCCTTCTGCGATGCCCAGAGCCTGGGAGGCGATGCCGATACGGCCACCGTCCAGGGTCTTGAGGGCGGCGGGGAAGCCCTTGCCCGGCGGGGTAATCATGTTGGCGGCGGGGATATGTACATCCTGGAAGTGGAGCTCGCTGACCATGGCGCTGCGGATGCCCATGGTGTTGTGGCGCTCACCGATGGTGAAGCCGGGGGTGTTGCGCTCCACCACGAAGGTGGCCATGCTCTTGGCACCAGCCTCCCGGTCGGTGATGGCATACACGGCGAAGTAGTCAGACAGGGGGCCGTTGGTGATGAAGCACTTATCACCATTGATGATGTACTCATCACCCACCCGCTCGGCAAATGTTTTCATGCCGCTGACATCGGAACCGGCGCCAGGCTCTGTGAGGCCGAAGGAGCCAAAGTGGCCGTCGCGGATGACAGGGGGCATGAAGCGCTTAAGCTGCTCGTCTGTGGCCTCGGAGAAGTACAGGCTGCCGCCATACAGGGAGGTGGAGACAGAGTAGGAGACGGAGAGAGAGGGGTCGACCTTAGAGATTTCCTCTACGGCCAAGGCATATTCCATGTAGCCAAGGCCCTGTCCGCCGTATTCCTTGGCATAAGGTAGGCCAATGAAGCCCAGCTCGGACATCTCCTTGTAGAGGGAGAGGTCATAAACACGGGACTCATCCCGCTCCAAAACGCCAGGAGTGACGCGCTTCTCGGTGAAATCCCGCGCCAATTTCTGAATGGATAGCTGCTGTTCGTTCAGTTCAAAATTCATAACTTTTTTCTCCTCTTTCAGCATTGGTAAGAAGTAACCTGCTTGAACGGGAAAGCCGTCATTGGGGAATTTGTGCGGCAGCCAGTTCCGATCAAGAACAAATTTTGTATGCAATGCATACAATCTGACCTTATTCTACCACGGTAAAACGCGAAAATCAACGCGTTTTTTTTAATAGTCGATGTGAATAAATAAGAAAGAAAGGATGGAGGGAATGGAAATCCATGGACATATCACTGGCAAAGAGGTTCGGAAAATTGCGCATAAAGAAACGGCAGCGATATGGGTTCGCTGCCGTTCCTTTTGAAAAGAGAGAAAAGAGAGAGAAAAGAGAGTGTGTAAGTAGAGTCAGAAGTGATTTTTGTTTTCTGCTGCTTACAGGTGATATATTACCTTGGAATTATGACCAGAATATTGGAATCATGTTTCTAAATTATGAATTTGATTTCAAAATTGTAAACATTCCCTGGATTTTAACCACCCACGAGCCCTTGCTCCACAGCCTGACGGTAGTTGTGGTAAGCGGTAAACAGATCCAACTGGGCGGCGGCAACGTCCCGTTGGGCGCTGTCCACGGTGGCCTTGGCCTCTAGGAGCTTGCTCTGGGAGAGGTTGCCTTGCTGGAATTTCAACTCCTCGGCGGCGTAGCTCTGCTGGGCGTAGAGCAGGTCATTTTCCTTCACCGCCAAGGCAGTCTGGGCAGGGGGGATGGCCTGATAGAGCTTTTGGAAAGATAGCTCAAAGTCGGCAATGGTGGCCTGGTCCTTGTAGATAGCGGCCTGGTAGCTATGTTCCGCCATTTTGAACTGGTAGCTGTTCTTCCCATGGTCAGAGCGGGCGTCATTCATCTCGTCCTCCGCTTTCTCCACAGAGCGGGTGGAGGCGTAGAGGGTGTAGCTGTTGCTCTTGGCCTTGACTAGGTCAGCGCTGTAAGAGAGGATGAGTTGGCTGGGGGTGACGGAGGGGGTATCCGTGAGGGCGAGCACGCCGTTGGGGGTGTCCCCCAGCAGGGATTGGAGGGAGGATTTTAGGGTGGCAATGCTGTTGTCCAGGCTTTCCAAGGAGCTCTCCAAGGTGACAAGCCCATTTTTTACCTGGGTAAGGGTCAGTTGGGAGATTTGCCCCAGGTTGTACCGCAGTTCCATTTCTTCCGCTGTGCGCTTGGTGCTTTCCAGGGTATCCACCAGGGACTCCCGCTGCAATTGGGTGGAGAGGATGGTAATGTAAAGGGTCTCAGCACCTGTAACCGTTTGATCGATGGCAAAATCAATTTGCCGGGAGGTATCCTCAAGGGTTTTGGTATAGTCCTTTTTTTGTTGCTTTAGGTCATCAATTTGATCGTCTAAGGCTTCCACGTTGGCTTTCATACTGGCAGTTTGCATCTCTATGTAGACAGCCATTGTTTTTGCTGTACTGACACCGGTAATGGCCTCGGTCAATGGGCCAAGCATTTTAATGAGCGAATCAGCGTCTGTGATATTGGCTTTGATACTCTCAAGGGCTTTGGTTGCATTGGCGACACTGGCTTGCGCAGAGCTTGACATGGTAAGGATGCTAAATTCCAATTCGTCTTTCATATCCTCCACTTCACGAATGGCAGCATTCCAGTCCATGGCCTTGGCGGACTCCAAGCTCTCCTTGGCGGATTTGATGTTGAGGTTGTTCCCTTCTATCCGTGCGCCGATCTGGGAGAAGGTCAGGGAACCGGTGTCGGAGGGCGTGGAGGCATTGGTGGAGTTGCTGGAAGGCTTTGGACCGGGGGCAGTGTTCACCCGAAGGGCCAGGGCGGGGGTGCTCATGGAGAGGGCCAGGGCACAGGAGAGGCAAAGAGCCAGGGCTTGTTTTTTCATAGGGGAACCTCCGAAGTTACAGGGAATTGTTAGAATACGTACAAACAGTGTAGCGTATAACTGTGAATAAAATATGAACAAAAAGAAAAAACCGAAGGTCCTTAGACCTTCGGCGGAATTTAATAAGGAAGTGCCTGGGCGGGTTCCTGTTCTTCTGTTTCTTCCAAGGTGGTGATGGAGATCTCAAAGGCCGTCCGCTCCTGGGTGATGTCCCCGATGGACTTGAGATACGTCCGGCTTTGGAGCCGTCCGTCCAGCCACAGGGGGTCTCCCACGCTCAGCTTTCCGCAGTGGATGGCCAGGCCGCCCCAGGCGATACAGGGTAAGTAGTCCGCCCGGTGATAGCGGCGGTTTACTGCCAGCAGCAGGTCGCAGATATCCCGCCCCAGAGGGGTGCGGCGTAGGGTGGGGGGTTTACACAGCACCCCTCGAAGCTGGACTAGGTTACAGGGGGGCTCCCGGCTCTCGCTGAGGGAGCGGGCCAACACCGTGATGACCAGACGGCTGCCCACGCCGCTGCGGTTGTTGAAAGACCGGACCTCTCCCTCTACCTGTACGTAAGTCCCCTCTGGGGGGATGGGGGCCTCCTCTGGGGTGCGGGAGAGCAAGATGTTCAAACGGTCCTCCCGTCCAGACAAACGGGGGACGGAGAGGGGGAACCGGTAGAAATCAATGCCATGTACCCGGTGGGAAAATTCCGCTGTGCCGGCGATGGTCCCCCGCAGGACCACCCGGTTTTCCTTTTGTTCCATGTCAGACCGCCTCCTATGTGAGTGACTGTCTGACTATATGAATTTTGGATATCAAAAATGCAAGGATTTTATTATCCCAGGGCCACATCCATGACCATCATGATGGAGAAACCCACCAGGGTGAAGAGGGCCATCCAGTCTTTGTTTTCGTTGGTTTGACTCTCTGGGATCAATTCTTCTACGACGACGTAAATCATGGCTCCGGCGGCAAAGGCCAGGAGGAAGGGAAGGCAGGTGCGCACCTTCAAGACCAGCAAAGCCCCCAATACGGCTGCGATGGGTTCCACCACCCCGCTGAGCTGCCCATAGAAGAAGGATTTCCCTCGGGAGAAGCCCTCCCGGCGCAGAGGGACGCTCACGGCCATCCCCTCGGGGAGGTTTTGCAGGCCGATCCCCAGGGCCAGCAGCCAGGCACCGCCAGGAGTGCTGCCTTCCAGGCCGTAGGCCAGGGAGCCAAAGGCCACGCCGATGGCCATGCCTTCGGGGATGTTATGGAGGGTGATGGAGAAGATGAGCATAGCGCAGCGCTTCAAGCCGTGGTTTTCAGTCTGTTGGCCTAAGCTCCCCCGCTGGCTCAGATGGGTAAAGACCCGGTCTCCCACGAAGAGCAGGATACCACCGCTGATAAATCCTGCCAGGGCCATCATCCAGGCATTCATGCCTAAGGTCTCTGACATCTCAATGGAGGGGGCCAGCAGGGACCAGAAGGAGGCGGCGATCATCACGCCGCCAGCCATGCCCAACATGGCGTCCATGACATTGCGGTTGGGGGATTTAAGCAAAAAGACCACACAGGCACCCAGGGCGGTGATGCTCCAAGTAAACAAGGTGGCGATGAGCGCTTGGAGCGGAAACGCCAGGCAGAAAAAACCGTCAAGCATACGAGTCCTCCTTATGAAAGATCTGTCCCCGATGAGACGAGGTTGTAGACCTTGCCTTACCGGGGACAGTACATCTTATGAAGGAAGATGGGAGATGGTGTATTTTCTGTCGGAAGAAGTGGTTTAGCCTGCCTGGGATGTGATGTGCTTAGTACTCCAAAACACCCTCATAGACCATGACGGCATCGCCAGTGAGGATAACCTCATGGTCGGTGTAGTTGACGATCAGGTCGCCGCCCATCAGCTTGACCGTGATGTCACGTCCTTTTTCCACATAGCCGTTTTCTGTGGCGGCGATAACGGCAGCGCAGGCGCCGGTGCCGCTGGCTACGGTCTCGCCGTTGCCCCGCTCATAGATACGCATACGCAGGGTGTCCTCATTGACGATGCGGACAAACTCTGTGTTGATGCGCTCAGGGAAGTATTCGGCGTGTTCAAACTTGGGTCCGATGGATTCCAGGTCCAGGGAGGAGGGATTGTCGCAGAACACCACACAGTGGGGGTTGCCGATGCTGGCGCAGGTAATGTGGTAGGTGCCGTCGGCGATTTCCACAGGACGGTTGATGATGGTGTTGCCGGGGAGGGTAGTGGGCAGGCTGCTGGTGAGCAGGTCTGCCTTACCCATGCCCACGCTGACGGTGTTGGCCACACCATTGCGGGTGTAGAGCAGCAGGCTCTTGATACCTCCGGCGGTTTCAATGGTCATGTATTCTTTCTTGACGATGCCTTTGTCGTAGAGGTACTTGCCCACGCAGCGGATGGCGTTGCCGGCCATCTTGCCCTCGCTGCCGTCCCGGTTGAACATCCGCATTTTGGCGTCGGCGACAGCAGAGTCCTCAATGAGCACGATGCCATAACCGCCGATGCCGTAATGACGGTCACAGACGCTGATGCAAAGGGAACCGGGACTGGAAATTTTACCGTCGCGGTTGTCGAAGAAGATATAGTCGTTGCCGCAGCCCTGCATCTTGGCGAAGGGGATCAATTGCCGCCCCTGGCGCATGTTATTCAGATCCACCAGTTCTGTGTTGCTCAGGTGGAAGCGGCTGGCCATCATGTCTGCCATGGCGTTGGCAGTGTCCAAGGCTGTAATGCAGGCCACGTTGTGGCGGATGGCCTCCCGGTGGAGCTCAATATAGGCCTGAATGGTATCATCATAGAGGGCACCGGTGTAGATGATGAGGCCGATCTTGCCTGCTTCCATGAGCTGGTAAGCTTCGGAACCGGGGACGATGGGGCCCAGCGCATGGGCTTCGATGCCCAGACTGCCGATGGCCTTGGCGGTGTCGGCGGTGGCATAGAGGGGCATACGCAGGTCGTCGAATTTCTTAGCCAGACCAACTACTTCGGGCAGCTCGTGATTCTCCACACTGATGAGTACACCTTTCCCGGCGTAATGGCGGTAACCGGCGGCGGCCAAACCCTTGAACATGGCTTCGCTGAAGGTACGGCCCAGGCCCAGGACTTCGCCGGTGGATTTCATCTCGGGGCCCAGGAGGGAGTTGGCGTCGGTGAGCTTCTCGAAGGAGAACACAGGGACTTTGACAGCGTAGTAGGGCGGAATCTTCCACAGCCCGGGGGCATACCCCAGCTCCTTCAAGGTGGCGCCCATCATGATACGGGTAGCCAGGTCTACCATGGGGATGCCGGTGACCTTGCTCAGATAGGGGACGGTACGGGAGGCTCTGGGGTTGACCTCGATTACGAAGAGCTGGCCCCGGTAGATCAGGTACTGGATGTTCACCAGGCCCTTGGTGCCCAAAGCCAATGCCAGCTTTTCCGAGCAATCCACCACCACCTGCATCATCTTATCTGTCAGGCTGTAGGGGGGGTACACGGCGATGGAGTCGCCGCTGTGGACCCCGGCCCGCTCAATGTGCTCCATGATACCGGGCATGAGTACGTCCACACCGTCGGAGATTACGTCCACTTCCAATTCGGTGCCGGGCATGTACTTGTCTACCAGAACGTCGTTTTTCATGCCGCCGGAGAGGATCACGGTCATATACTTTTTCACGTCGTCCCGGTCGTGGGCAATGACCATGTTCTGGCCGCCAATGACGTAGGAAGGGCGCAGGAGCACAGGATAGCCCAGTTCTTCGGAGGACTCCAAAGCCTCGGGGAGGGAGGTGACACTGCGGCCCTTGGGGCGGCTGATGTTCAGGGTTTCCAGCAAGGCGTCGAAACGGCCCCGGTCCTCGGCGGTGTCGATGCCGTCGGCGGAGGTGCCCAGGATGGGGATGCCCTGCTGGTCCAGATATTCTGTCAGGGAGATGGCGGTCTGTCCACCAAAGGCGACCACCACGCCCACTGGCTTCTCCACTTCAATGACCCCCATAACATCCTCTGGGGAAAGGGGCTCGAAGTACAAGCGGTCGGCGGTGTCGTAGTCGGTGGAGACGGTCTCCGGGTTGTTGTTGATAATGACCACATCGTAGCCCATATTCTTCAAGGTCTGGACACAGTGGACGGAGCTATAGTCGAATTCGATGCCCTGGCCGATACGGATGGGGCCGGAGCCCAGGACGATTACCGTCTCCCGGCCGCTGCGGGGGAAGCTGCGGGCATCGCACAGGCTGTCGTAGGTGGCATAGAAATAGGGGGTCCGGGCCTGGAACTCGGCAGCACAGGTATCCACCATCTTATAGCTGGGGGCACGGTGGGGGAGTGCGGAGACCTCCACCTTGGCCAGCTTTGCCAGGACCTTGTCGGGGTAGCCGTATTTCTTGCCTTGGAGATAGGAGGACTCGTCAATACCCTGGGAAAGGGAGGCCTCGTAACGCACCAGGTTTTGAATCTTATGAATGAACCACTTGTCTACTCTGGTAATGGAATGGATTTCGTCCACGGAGACGCCCTGCTCCAAAGCCTCAAAGATGGTGAAGAGCCGCAGGTCATCCATGGAGGCCAGGCGTTCTGCCAGGGGACGGCCAGACTTGTCCTCCCGGCGCAGGGAGTCCTGCTTGATCTCAGCCCCCCGGACGGCTTTCATCAGGGCGGCTTCAAAGCTGTGTTCAATGGACATGACCTCGCCAGTGGCTTTCATCTGGGAGCCCAGCTTCCGGCTGGCCCCGTGGAACTTGTCAAAGGGCCATTTGGGGAATTTCACCACCACATAGTCCAAGGCGGGCTCGAAGCAGGCGTAGGTCTCGCCGGTGACGTCGTTTTTGATCTCGTCCAAGGAGTACCCCAGGGCGATTTTTGCTGTGACCTTGGCGATGGGATAACCCGATGCCTTAGAGGCCAAGGCGGAGGAACGGGAGACCCGGGGATTGACTTCAATGACGGCGTATTCAAAGCTGTCGGGGTTCAGGGCAAACTGACAGTTGCAGCCGCCCTCAATGCCCAGCTCTTCGATGATTTTCAGGGCGGCGGAGCGGAGCATTTGATACTCCCGGTCGGCCAGGGTCAGGGCGGGGGCTACCACGATGCTGTCGCCGGTATGGATGCCTACAGGGTCGAAGTTTTCCATGGAGCAGATGGTGATAGCGGTGCCTTTGTGGTCCCGCATGACCTCAAACTCGATCTCTTTCCAGCCGAAAATGTATTTTTCAATGAGGACTTGGGTGATGGGGGAGTAGTCCAGGCCCACAGCTCCCACTTCCCGCAGCTCGGCCTCGTTATAGGCAACGCCGCCGCCGCCGCCGCCCAGGGTAAATGCAGGCCGGACGATGACAGGATAGCCAATCCGGTTGGCTATGGACACGGCAGTTTCAATGTCGTTGGCGGTATCGGAGGGGATAGTGGGTTGGCCGATGCGCTCCATGGTGTCCTTGAACATCTGCCGGTCCTCGGCCTTGTCGATGGCGCTGGCGTTGGTGCCGATGAGGCGGACATTGTTGGCCTCTAGGAAGCCCTCGTGGGCTAGTTCCATGGCGATGGTCAGGCCGGTCTGTCCCCCCAAGCCGGCCAAAAGGCTGTCGGGCTTGGTCTCCTGGATGATGCGCTTAACGGTTTGAGTGGTGAGGGGTTCCAGATAGACGGAACTGGCCATGGTGCTGTCGGTCATGATGGTGGCGGGGTTGGAGTTGATGAGGATGGTCTCCACGCCCTCCTGTTGGAGCACCCGGCAGGCCTGGGTCCCAGCGTAATCGAACTCAGCTGCCTGGCCAATGACGATGGGGCCGGAGCCGATGACCAGTACTTTTTTGATGGAAGTATCTTTTGGCATTTAGCGTCCCTCCTTCATCATATCGGTAAAACGGTCGAAGGCGTTCAGACAGTCCAAGGGGCCGCCGTGGGCCTCGGGATGGAACTGAAGAGAGAACGCACGGTAGGTGGGGTAGTCCACCCCTTCGCAGCTTCCGTCGTTGACGTTGACAAAGCGAAGTACCCCTTCTGTGCCGGGGAGGCTATCTTGATCTACCGCGTATCCGTGGTTCTGGCTGGTGATGGATACTTCGCCGGTGACCAAGTCCTTCACCGGCTGGTTGGCCCCCCGGTGGCCGAACTTCATCTTTTTGGTTTTTGCGCCGGCGGCCAAGGCCATCATCTGGTGTCCCAGACAGATGCCGAACATGGGGAGCTTGCCAAAGAGGGCTTGGATCTGTTGGATGCTGTAGCGGTTGTCCGCAGGATCCCCAGGGCCGTTGGAGAGCATGATCCCCTGGTGGTTCCCCGCCAGGATATCCTCCGCAGGGGTATTGTAGGGATATACCGTGACCTGGCAGCCCCGGGCCAGCAGGGAGGCGGCGATGCTCTCCTTGGCGCCGTAATCCAGCAGGGCCACAGAAAAGCGGGTCTCACCGTTGGGGGAGAGGACTTCGGGGGCCTTTACGCTGGTGTTCTCAACGGACTGGCGCACCCGGTAGGCTTTCAGGGCTTCCAGGTCGGGCTTGTCCTCCTCCGTGGTGATGACGGCATTGACGACGCCCTTGTCCCGGAGCTGTTGGGTGAGCATCCGGGTATCCACCCCGGCAATGCCTACCACGTTTTGGGACTTCAAAAAGCTGTCCACGGACTCATCACAGCGGAAGTTGGAGGGTTCTTCGCAGTATTCCCGGACCACTACGCCGCCCAGTTGGACATGGGAGCTCTCCTTGTCCTGATGGCAGATGCCGTAGTTTCCAAACTGGGGGAAGGTGTAGACCACCAGTTGGCCATAATAGCTGGGGTCCGTCAAGCTCTCCACGCAGCCGGTCATACCTGTGGTAAAGACCAGTTCCCCCATGGCGGTGCCTGAGGCGCCAAAGCTCTGCCCCTCTAGGACCTGGCCGTTTTCCAAATAGAGATATGCTTTCTTCATCGTGTTCCTCCATCCGTCAAAATATCAGGAATCGAACGCTTTCTCCTATCAAAACCGTACAATTTCTAACTCTTAAGTATAGCGGAAAATCAAGAGTTCGTCAATGCACTTTCTGGGAAAAGAACAGAAAATAGGATGGGTATTTTTTCGCCTTTATTACAAAATATGACGATACCTGATGAATAAATGAATAAAATGCAGTATATTTATTCACATTTCGACAAAGACCCGGAGAAAGCCAGGGCGGCTTTCTCCGGGTCTGATGTGCTCAGTAGAGTACCATGTATTTTGCGATTTCCCAGCTAGAGACACGAGTGCAGTATTCTTCCCACTCTTTTTTCTTCCCGGCGATGTACTGGGTGTAGATGTGGTCGCCCAGGACAATGTGCATCAGTTCATCGCTTTGGAGGTCCTCCAAGGCGTGTTCCAGGGAGTTGGGCAGGTCTTCGATGCCGTGGGCGGCACGGGTAGCAGAGTCCATGTCGAAGATGTTCTCCGTGATCTCCCCCGGAGGGGTCAGGCCCTTTTCAATACCGTCCAGGCCAGCGGCCAGGCAGACAGCCAACGCCAGATAGGGGTTGCAGGAGGGGTCTGGATTGCGCAGTTCCACCCGGGTGCTGTTGCCCCGAGCGGCGGGGATGCGGATGAGGGCGGAACGGTTGGAGGCAGACCAAGCCAAGTAGCAGGGGGCTTCATATCCCGGCACCAGGCGCTTATAGGAGTTGACCAGAGGGTTGGTGATAGCGGTCATGGCCTTCACATGGGTCAAGAGGCCGGCGATGAAGTTATAGGCCTCCTTGGAAAGGCCCCGGGGGCCGTCAGGGTCAAAAAATGCGTTCTTACCATCCTTGAACAGGGACATATTGATGTGCATCCCGTTGCCAGCGGTGCCATAAATGGGCTTTGGCATAAAGGTGGCGTGGAGTTCATTGGCATAGGCAATTTTCTTCACCGTCTGCTTGAAGGTGATGATATTGTCCGCAGCGTGGAGGGCGTCGGCATATTTGAAGTCGATCTCATGCTGACCGGCGGCGCACTCATGGTGGGAAGCCTCGATCTCAAAGCCCAGCTTTTCCAGGGCTAGGCAGATCTCCCGGCGGGTATGGTCTCCGTGATCGATGGGGCCCAGGTCGAAATAGCCAGCTTCGTCACCGGTTTTCGTGGTGGGGCGGCCATCCTGGTCCAGCTCAAAGAGGAAAAATTCACACTCAGGCCCTACGTTAAAGGTGTAGCCCATCTCGGCGGCCCGTGCCAGCACCCGTTTCAAAGCACCTCTGGGGTCACCAATGAAGGGGGTCCCGTCGGGGTTGCACACGTCGCAGATCATCCGGGCCACCTTGCCCTGCTGCTCATACCAGGAGAGCACGGTGAAGGTGTCCAGATCGGGATAGAGGTACTGATCGGACTCGTGAATGCGGGTAAAGCCCTCGATGGAGCTGCCGTCGATGGAGATCTGGTTGTTCACGGCTTTCACGATCTGAGAGGGGGTGATGGCCACGTTCTTGGCCTGACCAAAGATATCGGTGAACTGCATGCGGATGAAGTCTACGCCTTCCTCCTCTACCATGCGGATGATGTCCTCTTTCGTGTATTTGCTCATGAAAATACTCCTTTCAAACAACAAAGGACAAGTACACTTCGTTCCTCGAAGCACTCGCCCCCTTCAGGTGAATTATAAAGGCTGGGGCGGGCGCTGTCAAGAAAAAGCGTGAAAAACTGGTGTTTTTTCCCGGCTTTGTGCCCTTTGCACAGGGGCTTTTTTGAAATCCTGGCAACAAAGATGAAGGGACCCATTGAAAAATTCCCAGTTTTGTGGGAGAATAGGAGCACATACAATGGTGGGGGACAGAAACATTGCCCGCCCCACAAGCACGACAGATGATGAAGAAAGGGAATGATCACCATGAAAAAGCTGGAGCAGATGTATGAGGGAAAAGCCAAGAAGGTATTCCGCACCGATGATCCGGAGCGCTTTATTGTAGAATATAAGGACGACGCCACCGCTTTCAACGGCCAGAAGAAGGGCACCATCCTGGGCAAAGGCGCCATCAACAACCGCATGACCAACATGCTCATGCAGATGTTAGAGAAGCAGGGCGTACCCACCCACTTTGTGGAGGAGCTCAGCGAGCGGGAAACGGTGGTAAAGAAGGTGACCATCGTACCTTTGGAGGTCATCGTGCGCAATATCTCTGCCGGGAGTTTTGCCCAGCGCTACGGCGTGGAGGAGGGCATCGTGTTTGACGAGCCCACCATCGAGTTCTCTTATAAGAACGACGACCTGGGAGACCCCCTCATGAACCAGTATCATGCCCTGGCCTTGAAGTTGGCCACCAAGGAGGAGATCGACACCATCAAGTCCATGGCTCTGAAGGTGAATGCTGCCCTGAAGGAGTTTTTCCTGGGCGTTGGCATCAAGCTGGTGGACTTCAAGCTGGAGTTTGGCCGCACCACCGATGGGACGGTGATTTTGGCCGACGAGATCTCTCCCGACACCTGCCGCCTGTGGGACAAAGAGACCAATGAGAAGCTGGATAAGGACCGCTTCCGCCGGGACCTGGGCAATGTGGAAGGGGCCTATCAGGAGGTCATGCGCCGGCTGATGGGAGAGTGAGCCCCACTGCGTGCATCCGCGCGCGCCAACGAAAAAGGAGGAAACACGAATGTGCGGTATCGTCGGCTTCACCGGAAGCCAGAGCGCAGCACCCCTGCTGCTGGACGGCCTGAAAAAGCTGGAATATAGAGGATATGACTCCGCCGGGATCGCGGTATTGAGCGATAAGGACATCCATTTGGAAAAGGCCGCCGGCAAGATCAAAAATCTGGATGGAAAGATCCAGGGTGGGGCCACCATGACTGGGAGCTCTGGCATCGGCCACACCCGCTGGGCCACCCACGGGGCCCCCACGGATGAGAACGCCCACCCCCACATGAGCAACGGTGGCCGCTTTGCCTTGGTCCACAATGGCATTGTCGAGAACTATGTGGAGCTCCGGGAGGAGTTGATGGCCCAGGGGATCCAATTCAAAAGCGAAACAGACACCGAAGTGGTGGTCAACCTGCTGGACCTATACTATGAGGGCGACCTGAAAGCGGCGGTCCTCAAGACTGTGGCCCGGTTGGAGGGAGCTTACGCCCTGGGTATCCTCTGCAAGGAGGAGCCCGGACGGCTTGTGACAGCCCGCCACGCGGCCCCCATTATCCTGGGAGTAGGGGCGGGGGAGAACTATTTTGCTTCCGACGTCACTGCCCTGGTGGCCCACACCAAGGATGTCATTTACTTAGAGGACGGGGAAATCGCGGACATGACCCCGGCGGGAATCACCATTTATAACACTGCCGGTGAGGTTTTGGAAAAATCCATCGAGCACGTCACCTGGGATGTGGCTGCGGCGGAAAAGGGCGGCTATGAGCACTTCATGCTCAAGGAGATCATGGAGCAGCCGGAGGCCCTGCGGGCCACCATCGAGCCCCGGATCAAAAACGGGGAGATTGTTTTGGACGACTTTTCCCTGAGCGACAACGAGCTGAAAAAGATCAACAAGATCATGATCACGGCCTGTGGGTCTGCGTACTACGCCGGGAGTGTGGGCAAATACGTTATCGAGCAGCTCTGCCGGATTTCCGTGGAGGCCGACTTGGCCTCTGAGCTGCGCTATCGCAATCCCCTGGTGGATGAGAACACCCTTTTGGTGGTGGTCTCCCAGTCCGGGGAGACGGCGGACACCATCGCCGCCATGAAGGAGTGCAAGGCCCGCGGGGCCCGGATTCTGGCCATCGTCAACGTGGTAGGTTCCACCATCGCCCGCCTGGCGGACGACGTGATTTATACCTGGGCTGGGCCTGAGATCGCCGTGGCCACCACCAAGGGGTATACCACCCAGGTGGCGGTAGTGGATATGCTGGCGGTTTATCTGGCCCGTCGCCTGGGCAGACTGGAAGATGGGGAGTACAAGGCCCTGGTGGAGGCCATCCGCAGCTTCCCAGAGTTGGTGCAGCGCTCCATTGACCAGAATCCCAAACTGCCGGAGCTGGCGGAAAAGTACCACGGCCACAACAACCTGTTTTTCATCGGCCGGAACCTGGATTTTGCCGCCTGCTTGGAGGGTTCCCTAAAACTCAAGGAGATTTCCTATCTCCACTCGGAGGCCTACGCCGCCGGGGAATTGAAGCACGGGACCATTGCCCTCATTGAGAAAGATCGGCCGGTGATTGCCCTAGCCTGCTATGAGGAGCTTTTGGACAAAATGCTCAGCAATATCCGTGAAGTCAAGGCCCGGGGTGCAGAGGTTTTGGCTGTAGTGTTGGAGGGGAACCGGGAGATTTTCGACGAGGCGGATGATGTGATCTTGATTCCCAGGACCCATCAGCTCTTGAATACCCTGCCGGAGATTGTCCCCCTGCAACTGTTTGCCTACTATATGGCAAAGGCCAACGGCTGCGACATCGACAAGCCCAAGAACCTGGCAAAATCCGTCACCGTGGAATAACGGCGGTATAGGCGATAGATTAGGAGGAAATAGCCCATGCGTGACTATGCAAAAGAAACCGAGAAGCGGATCGCCTTTATCCGCCAGTCCTTGGAGGAGGCCCACGCCGATGGCATCCTCTTTGGCAACAGCGGGGGGAAGGACTCCGCCCTGGTGGGCATCCTGTGCAAGATGGCCTGCGAGAATACCGAGGGGATCATCTTGCCCTGCAGCTCCAAGCGTAACTTTACCATTGACAAGGACGATGGAATGGAAGTGGCAGATCAGTTTGGCATCAAGACCCGTCTCATCGACCTGACGGCCCAGAAGGAACTGCTGATGCAAACTGTCTCGGAGGTGGCCACCCTCAATGACGCTGCCATCGCCAACATCGCCCCCCGTCTGCGGATGATTACCCTTTACACCGTGGCAGCCAGCGAAAACCGCCTGGTGGCTGGCACCGGCAATGCCAGCGAGTACTATATGGGCTACTTCACCAAATGGGGGGACGGCGCTTACGACCTGAACCCCATTGCGGACCTGACAGCTACGGAGGTCTTTGAGTTCCTGCGTTACCTGAAAGCGCCGGAGGCGGTGATCACCAAGGCCCCCTCTGCCGGCCTCTTTGAGGGGCAGACGGACGAGGAGGATATGGGGGTCACCTATGCGGCCATCGACCGCTATATCCAGACGGGAGAGGCGGAAGAAAAGGATAAGGCCATCATCGACCGATACCACAGCCGGAGCGAACACAAGCGCCGGGGATTCAACCGCTATCAGGGTTGAACACAGTAAAAAACGAAAATGCTTCCAGGTGCTTTGCCGCCTGGAAGCATTTTTTATATAGGACTTACCAATTATGGAAGGCTCACACCCACGACCTGTTTGCTGCGGGCTTTCCGTGGCCGAAATAGACCTGGCGAGGGCCAAGGGCGCTGAGGGTTTGGGCACTTTGCAGCAGGGCCTGCTTGTCATGGTAGAGTAGGGATATCGTAGGGGAGAGGAAGTTCATCAGCGCGTCGCCCACAATAACGCCTGCCTCACCCGCATCCACGCCGATGGAGCCCTTGGTGTGGCCTGGGAGGCTGAGGATGGTTGCGTCGATACCATAGTCTTGGAGGGAAGCACCATCCTTTAGAAGTACAGCAGGGGTAAAGGACTCAATCAGGTCTCGTTCCATGCTGCGCAGAGAGATGGACAGGAGCAGCTTGCCGAACAGTCCACGGGACTTCAAGGGCTGCACTAGGTTGTCTGTGAGCAGTTCCACGTCCTCTTCGGCCATTGCCACCGGGCAATGGAGGGCTTGGGAAAGGAATGCGGCATTTTGCGCGTGGTCCATATGGCCGTGGGTGAGGACAATCAAGGAGATATGGTAGGGCTTGCAGGCGGCTAGGATGGTGCCCCGGTGGGCGCTGCGCCCTGTGTCCACTAGGATGCCGGCCTCTCCTTTGGTGAGCAAAAAGCAGTTCACATTGCCGCAACGGATTTGGTGTATTTGTTCCATACTGTTTTCCTTTCTCTCATCGGGGGGCGACGGGAATCTCCCTTATTTTAGCACAATGCACAAGAAAAGGCTATCTTTTTCTGGGAGGGCATGTGAACAAGCAGGAACAGGGGACAATAAAGGAGAACGGGAGGAACGGAGGGGGTGGGGGCTGGCAGTTTTGTTTCCGCTTTTCAAAGACTCTGGATAAAAGCGATTGACAAGGGGCGCGGGATTCGGTAAAATAAAAAGGCAAGCAAGCTGGACAGCCGCGTGGCCAGGCCGAAAGGCCGTCCATGAGGAAAGTCCGGGCTCCATAGGGCAAGAATAACGGGTAACGCCCGCCGAAGGCGACTTCAGGACAAGTGCAACAGAGAGATACCGCCTGGTGGTTCATCCCCAGGTAAGGGTGGAAAGGTGAGGTAAGAGCTCACCCGCCGGCTCGGAAGTGTCCGGTGCTGTAAACTCTATTCGGAGCAACACCGTGGAGGGGAATGTGACCGGCCCGGTCTCCCCAGGGAGGTGGCTGGAGCGCGTTGGCAACAGCGCGCCTAGATAGATGGCTGTCGAAACAGAACCCGGCTTATAGGCTTACTTGCGCCAAAGGAACGAAAAGCCCACGCAAGCCCTTCGTGCAGAACGGCCCAGTGGGCTTTTCCAGATGAGTTTGGGAAGAAGGAGAGATGATATGGCTATTCCGGTAATCACCATTTCCAGAGAATACGGCTCCGGTGGCCGCGCCATTGGGGAGCGTCTGGCCAAAGAGCTGGACATACCCTTTTACAACAAGGAACTCATCCTCATGTCCGCAAAGGAAAGCGGACTTTCTGAGGAATACATCAAAAAGACCGAGCAAATGAAGTCCACCAGCTTCCTCTATGGCCTCTATATGGGAGCCCAGCAGCTGCCCATGAATGACCAGATTTTCCTGATCCAGAGCAAGATCATCCGCCGGGTGGCGGAGGAGGGGCCCTGTGTCATTGTGGGCCGCTGTGCCGACTATGTGCTCCGGGAGCGCAAAGACCTGCTCAGTGTGTTTATCCACGCCCCCATAGAGTACCGCGCCCAGCGGGCTAAGGAGAAATATGAGAAGAGCGCCAACAACATGGTGGACTTTGTGAAGAAGAAGGATAAACAGCGGGCATCCTTCTACAATTATTTCTCTCAGAATAAGTGGGGCGATGCCCGGCACTATCACTTGGCCATCAGCAGCACCTATGGTGTGGACTATGCCGTAGAGGTGCTCAAGCACGCGGCGGAAGCCTTCCCCAGTGGGGCCCAGTGAGATGGGGGGAACTGTAGGGGAGAATAAGATGGGCGTTATGCCCATCCATCGCTTGCTCCTGACCATGTCAGGTCCCATGATGCTATCCATGCTGATCCAGGCGTTGTATAACGTGGTAGACAGCATGTTTGTTTCCTACATCAGCGAATCGGCCTTGACGGCGGTTTCCCTGGCCTATCCGGTGCAGAACCTGATGATTGCTGTAGCCACGGGCACTGGGGTGGGGGTCAACGCCCTGCTCTCCCGGAGCCTGGGGGAGAAGAACTACGAGGCTGCCAACCGCGCCGCTGGGAATGCTTTGTTTCTCAGCGGCCTGAGTTGTGTCCTTTTTTCTGTTTTTGGGACGATTTTTGCCAGGGCGTATTTTGCCCTACAAGTCACCGACCCGGAGATCATTTCCTTGGGAAAGGATTACCTCTTTTATATTATGCTCTTCTCCGTAGGCGGCTTTGGACAGGTTATGTTCTCCCGCCTGCTGCAATCCACGGGCAAGACCTTCTACAGTATGGTCATTCAGCTTGCAGGTGCAGTGCTGAACATCATCCTGGACCCCTTATTGATTTTTGGCCTAGGTGGCTTCCCTGCTCTGGGGGTGGCCGGTGCGGCCATCGCTACGGTGGTCAGCCAGATGGTGGGGATGGCCTTAGGGGTCTATTTCAACTTAAAAAAGAACCCGGAAATCCAGTTTTCACTGTCTGATCTTCGCCCCAGCCTGCCCATCATCGCCCGGATTTATAGCGTAGGTGTGCCGTCGATCCTCTTACAGACGGTGGCGTCCCTGCTGACCTTTGGCCTGAACCAGATCCTGGTGTCCTTCTCTGAGACAGCCACGGCGGTGTATGGCGTCTATTTCAAGCTCCAAGGCTTTGCGTTCCTGCCTATCATCGGGATGAACAATGGCATGGTGCCCATTGTGGCCTATAACTACGGGGCCAGGAAGCCGGAACGCATCGTGCAGACCATCCGCCTGGCCATCTGCTATGCGGTGGGGATCATGGTGGTGGCAGTGGTTATCTTCCAGCTCTGGCCGGACAAGCTGCTGGGCATTTTCCGGGCCTCTGAGGCCATGTTGGCCATCGGCGTTCCTGCGCTGAAAACCTTGAGCCTTTGCTTCCTGGTGGGGGGCTTCACCATTGTGTCATCCTCGGTGTTCCAGGCCCTTGGGATGGGGCTGCTGAGCATGACCATCTCTGTGGTGCGCCAGCTTTTGTTGGTGCTCCCCCTGGCCTATATGTTCTCTCTCAGCGGCAAGCTGGACCTGGTGTGGTGGTCCTTCCCAGTGGCGGAGGTGCTGGCGGGGGCCTTGGCAGCAGTGTTCCTGCGGCGGGCCTATTTGCGGGTGATCCGCCCATTGCGGGAGCTGGATTATCAATTCTAAATGGACGCCAAGGGGTAAACCTTGGAAGTACTAGATGAATCTAGTACAAAAACTGAGAATTTAGTTAATTGAGCCGATTTATTTTGCGGGGCTTAGGAAGTATGATGAGTATGTAAGTTAGCAGGGTCATAGCGAGGAAAAACGCTGTCTCCCTTGGAATTTGGGAACAATTGTCTGGTGTTCGGGCATCCTGTCCGGCGTAGACAATGTTTTAGTCTGTCTGGAAACAGGCAGGCGATATCAGTCACTACGACGAATTTATTATGGAGGTAGATTACTATGCGGGTACTGAACGAAGAACAGAAGAAGTGGGTAGAAGTTATCGGCGATTTCTGCAAGAAGGAGATCGAGCCCATCATGCTGGAGTGGGACAAGGTCGTTGATCCTTCCAAGGCCATCCCCTTTGAGCCCTATGCTAAGGCTTTCAAGCTGGGCCTGAACTCCTTCGAGATCCCCAAGGAATACGGCGGCAACAAGGTCGAGCTGGCCACTGCCGAGGTTATGTACGAAGAGATGGGCTACTATGACGGCAACTTCGCTTCCGTCATGCAGACCACCAACCTGGCTCTGAAGCCCATCCTCATTGGCGGCACTCCCGAGCAGGTCCAGTATTTCTCCAAGCACATCCTGGAGGGCAAGGGCTACGCTGCTTTCGCTCTGACCGAGCCCCAGTCCGGTTCCGACGCTTCCAACGTGAAGACCACTGCTGTCAAGGACGGCGACGAGTGGGTCATCAACGGTGAGAAGTGCTTCATCACCAACGGCGGCGAGGCTGACATCGTCTGCGTGTTCGCTTCTACCGATCCCAGCAAGGGCACCAAGGGCATTTCTGCTTTCATGGTTCCCACCAACACTCCCGGCTACTCCGTCACCAAGTATGAGGACAAGAGCGGCTTCCGTACCATCTCCACCTGCTCCCTGAAGTTCGAGAACGTCCGCGTTCCCGCTTTCAACCTGGTCGGCGGTGAGGCTGGTCTGGGCAAGGGCTTCGGCTTCGCTATGAAGACCCTGGACAAGTCCCGTGCTTGCGTTGGTGCTCTGGCTGTCGGTATTGCTCGCCGCGCTCTGGACGAAGCTATTGCTTTCGTGAAGGAGAGAGTCACCTTCGGTGCTCCTGTTTCTAAGCGCCAGGGCATCCAGTGGATGATCGCTGACATGGCCACCAAGATCGAGGCTTCCCGTCAGCTGGTTTCCCACGCCAACTACCTGCAGAGCCAGGGCCTGCCCTTCTCCACCGAGGCTGCTATGGCTAAGATGTTTGCTACCAACGCCGCTATGGAAGTCTGCACCGACGCCATCCAGCTGATGGGCGGTAAGGGCTACATGAAGGAAGACTGCGTTGAGAAGCTGTTCCGCGACATCAAGGCTTACTGCATCTTCGAAGGCACCAACCAGATCCAGAAGATCGTCATCTCCGGCGCTGTTCTGTCCGGTAAGGGCCACTAATCCCCATTCTGTTCTTCACTGTCGAATGACAGCCAAGGAGCCGGTCGGATCAACCGACCGGCTCTTTTGTGTACAAAACATCCCGGCCATGCTCTGGCCGGGATGTTTGCCATTTTATTAAGTGTTGGGGGCCAACTGCTGGATGGCAACTTGGATGCGGCGAAGGGTTTCCTCTTTGCCTAAGATGTGGCACAGTTCCACGGCCCCGCCAGGGGTGGTGGGCTTGCCGGAGACTGCCACCCGGACAGGCCACATAATCCGCCCGTTTTTCAGGCCGTTGTCCTCAGCCAGTTTGATGAGGGTATCGTGGATGTGGTCAAAGGTCCAGTTGTCCAGGGCTTCTAGGACGGGGAGGGTCAACTCCAAGGCTTCCAAGGAGTTCTCCGGATTGGTCTTCATCTTTTTGTGGGTGTAAAGCTCGTTGGAGTAGTCTGGGAGGGTGTCGAAGAAGTCCACCATGGGGGGGATTTCTGTCAGGGTATCCAGGCGGGTCTGAAGCAGAGGGGCCACCAGGGAAAGGTCAATGCTGGGGGTGTGGATGCCTTCCTTGAGATAGGGCTCCGCCACAGCCAGGAATGCTTCGGGGGAGAGGTTCTTGATATAGCTGCTGTTGAAATACTTCAACTTTTCCAAGTCGAAGATGGCGGGGGACTTGGAAATGCCGGTGATATCAAAGGCGGCTACCAGTTCATCCAGGGAGAAAAACTCCTGTTCTGCCAGCTCTCCCCGGGGGGACCAGCCCAAGAGGGCCACATAGTTGAGGATTGCGTCGGTGAGATAGCCCTGGCTGCGCAAGTCCTCGTAGGAGGGGTCGCCGTGGCGCTTGGACATTTTATTCTGGGCGTCCCGCATCACAGGGGAACAGTGGATATAGGTGGGGATCTCCCAGCCGAAGGCCTCATACAACAGGTTGTACTTCGGGGAGGAGGCCAGGTATTCGCTGCCACGGACCACGTGGGTGATGCCCATGAGATGGTCGTCCACCACGTTGGCGAAGTTATAGGTGGGCAAGCCGTCCCGCTTCAGCAGGACTTGGTCGTCCAGGGTGCTGTTCTCCACGGTGATCTCGCCGAAGCACACGTCCTGGAAGCTGGTGTTTCCCTCCAGGGGGATTTTTTGACGGATGACATAGGGCATACCAGCGGAAAGCTTGGCCGTTACCTCCTGGGGAGTCAGGGAACGGCAGGGGTCCTCTGTCCGCTGGAAAGCGTCGCCGTCCTCCTCCGTTTTCTCACAAAAACAGTGGTAGGCATGGCCTTTTTCCACCAGAAGCTGTGCATACTTGCCATAAAAGCCCCGGCGCTCAGTTTGGATGTAAGGGCCCACAGGGCCGCCTACATCGGGGCCCTCATCGTGGGTGAGGCCACACTCGTTCATGGTGCGGTAGATGAGCTCTGTTGCGCCCTCCACTTGACGGGATTGGTCGGTATCTTCCAGGCGGAAGATAAAGACGCCCTTGTTTTTCCGGGCGATGAGCCAGGTGTAGAGTGCGGTGCGTAGATTGCCCACATGCATGTAGCCGGTGGGCGAAGGTGCGAAGCGGGTGCGGACGGTCCCGGTGGGGATGCGTGCCTCCATTTCGTCAAACCAGGTCATATCCATAGGGAATGCCCTCCATTTCAACTTGTCGTTTTCTTTCCTACACATTCTAAAATTTACAGCTGGAAATGTCAAGGCTTATCCCTGATTCATGGGGAAGGGGGGAGAAAAGTTTCCGCGCTGCGGGCAAAAGCCAACAGCGCGGAAGTGCGTTACGAAGGGAATCCATTGGAGGGGTCTGCCAGTTTGACCACTACAACATTGTCAATCATCTGGATAGCGCCCTCGTTGGGGAAGTTGGGCATGGCCTGTACCTCTGGCATGTCCTCAAATCGGTCGGAGTCTGTCAGCAACAAGGGGTAGTTGAGGTATTGGGTCAGATAATGGCTCAGGCTATAGGTGGCGGCGTAATTTTTCCATAGGCCTGTAGAATTTTGCAGCTCTGGGAAGAGGGCAGAACCGTGGTTGAGATAGCTGTTGTCACAGAGCATCCCGACAAAGGTAACAGAGGTTTCGCCGGGTATATAACCTTCTGTGCGCTCAATGCGGTCGATCACGCGGGAGGCCAAGGCGATGGTGGCACTTTTCTCCAAGTCCTTTTTTAGATATGCCTGGTTGGCAAAGACAAAATGCTGCCACAGAACCAGGCAAAGGGAGAGGGCCGCCGCACTGCGCAGTACCGTTCCCCAGGGCAAGTGGAAGCGGGGCTCCCGGAAAACCACCAGAAGGACATACAGCAGTTCAAAGCCGTAGCCTGTCAGCCGTGTGGAACCTGAGGGGAAGAGGATACGGTCCAGTTGAAAAACAGTGGGAAGGAGCAGGACCATTACCACCATTAAAACTTTCCCACCAATAGAGCAAGTAGGATCCCGCAGCAGTCCAATCAACCGCCAAGCCAGCAGGAGCAGGACCGCAGCGTGGACGACAACCATCAGGGTAGATAGGATATAGTTACTAAAAAATAGATCATGGAAATAGTCGCGGTTTGCGTCCCAAACCATTTGGAACAACATGCCCAGTCCCTGGCCAAGGACGGACTCTTCCAGGCGTGCCATTGTCACCTGAAAGGCGATGCAGAAGATATGCCAAATGATATAGTATAAAACAAAGGCTGCCGCCAGCAAGGCTATCTGGATTAGCCCCCAGCGGATCACAGTGGGGACAGGTTCCTTCTCCAAAAGGCGCTGGAATACGGACAGAAAACACAGGGCTACCGCTACGGTGAAATAGGACTGGTAGATAGACAGGGAAACCACCAAGGGGATTAGGCCAAGCAAGGCCTGCTTCCCGCCCCGGTCGAAGAGATACGCTGCCAGTACAGCGGTAAACAGGGCGAAAGCGTAGGTGTCCATGCAATAGATATAACTGGCGCCGGTTAACGTGAGAGACAGGTTTGCACATTGAAGCGCACTGATGAGCACCGCGCCAGAGATCGTGCGGACCCGGAACAGGCGAACTAGGAGCAGGGAGGTCAAGCACATCCAGAAAATGTAGAGTACGCCCACCACCCAGGGAACGCATACGCCTCCTTTGATGATATCATACAGCGGGATAGCAAAGCGGCCTCGTTCGGCATAGTAACTGAGAAGCTCACGGCTAAAAACCATCTCAATGTTGAGAGAATCGTGAGAAAACATCTCGTTCATAAATAAAAAGCCGTGGAACAACAACGAAAAGCCGATGGATGCACATAGGGTTGCCAAGGCGGTCCTCTTTTCGTTGTGATTCCACTGGGATATGAGGGAGAAATTCATGGAAATCCCTACTTTCACCAATTTTAATAGAGTAAGATTAACATATATTGATGAAAAATTCAACAGATTTTAGGGGACAGCTTTTCTTTTCCCGGCGATTGGCTATAATCATTGCATAGAGGTGTAACTTGTGGTAAAATACGAGAAATACAATGTTTGCCTGAACTTTTATACTTACATGGTTATCGGCGCAGGGCCCTGCGCCTGGAGGGTTTTATGGAACAGAACAAAAAGACCATTTTCAGTGGAATTCAGCCCAGCGGAAAAATCACCTTGGGCAACTACTTAGGGGCGCTGCGCAACTGGCCCACGTTTCAAGATGCCTACAATGCGATCTATAGCGTGGTGGATGAGCACTCCATCACCGTGCGGCAAAACCCCGCTGAGCTGCGGCGGCAGACCTTGGAGCTCTATGCCCAGCTCATTGCCTGCGGCCTGGACCCGGAGAAGAGCACCATCTTCATCCAGTCCCATGTGACCCAGCATGCGGAGCTCGCCTGGGTGCTGAACTGTTATACCATGTTCGGGGAATTGAGCCGGATGACCCAATTTAAGGATAAATCTGCCACCCATGCGGACAATATCAATGGGGGGCTCTTTACCTATCCCGTCCTGATGGCGGCGGATATCCTGCTCTATCAGGCGAATCTTGTGCCGGTGGGGGAGGACCAGCGCCAGCATGTGGAACTGGCCCGGAACATCGCCCAGCGTTTCAACGGTGTGTATGGGGATGTGTTCGCTATGCCAGAGGCCTACATCCCGCCGGTGGGGGCCCGGGTCATGTCTTTGAGTGAACCGGAAAAGAAGATGAGCAAGTCCAGTGAGAATGAGAACTCTTACATCTTGGTGATGGACAAGCCGGAAGATATCATGCGTAAGTTCAAACGGGCCGTGACCGACAGCGAGGGCGGCGTCTACCGTTCCCCGGAAAAGCCTGGCGTTTCCAACCTCATTGAGATTTACGCTGCGGTGACAGGGGAGAGCCCGGAAAAGGTGGAGGAGAGCTTCTCCGGCCAAGGCTATGGCGCTTTCAAGCCCGCTGTGGGCGAGGCTGTGGTAGAGGCCCTGCGCCCCATCCGGGAGGAGACGGAGCGACTGCTCAAGGATAAGGCTTATCTGGAAAGCCTCTACCGTCAGGGTGCGGAGAAGGCGGCAGCCATGGCGGCCCGGACACTCCGTAAGGTCCACAAGAAGGTGGGTTTTGTCTCCCGATGACTCCGGGAGAGAGCATAGCGCAAAGGAGTTTCAATCATGTTAATCGAACTGCCGGTGATTACGCGGATCGCAGCGGCCCTTGGGGTTGCGCTGCTGATCTCTTTTATCGCCACGCCTGTTGTAAAAGCCCTGGCCCAAAAGATGGGGGCTGTGGATGTCCCCAAAGATGGCCGCAGGATGCACGACCATCCCATCCCCCGGATGGGCGGCTTGGCCATCTTCTTTGGATTCCTTCTCAGTACCTTACTGTTTGTGCCCATGTCCCAATCCCTGCGGGGGATGCTGCTGGGGGGTATCATCATCGTGATCTTGGGGATGCTGGATGATATCTATGCCCTCCCGGCGCTGCCCAAGCTGTTGGTGCAGATCTTCGCGGCGCTGGTGGCGGTGCTTCATGGGAACGTGATCCAGGTGCTTTCCAACCCCAATATTTTTAGCAGCAACCCCTATTGGACCCTTGGAATTTGGGCCATCCCGGTGACAGTGATTTGGATCGTGGCCATCACCAACGCCGTCAATCTCATTGATGGGCTGGACGGCTTGGCGGTGGGGGTGGCTACCATCAGTTCCCTGACCATGCTGGTGATAGCGATGCTGGTCAGTGACGGCCTGGTGGCCCTGATGATGGCGGCACTGGCTGGGGGATGCATTGGGTTCATGCCCTATAACTTAAACCCCGCCAAGATATTCATGGGGGATACGGGCTCGACTTTCTTGGGTTTTATCCTGGCTACGGCTTCCATTCAAGGCCTGTTTAAGTTTTACACTATCGTGTCCTTTGCGGTGCCCTTCCTCATGCTGGGCCTGCCGTTGTTTGACACCTGTTTTGCCATCCTGCGCCGGGTGGCCAAGGGGCAGAACCCCATGTCCCCGGATAGAAGCCACGTCCACCACCGGCTCATTGATGTGGGCTTTAATCAAAAGCAAGCGGTGGCGATTCTATATATCATCAGTGCGATCCTAGGCTTATCTGCTGTGGTACTCACCACCAGCGGGGCCTTAAAGGCCATGGCGTTGCTGTGTGCCCTGTGCTTTGCCGGGGCTATTGCTGCCAAAATATCCATCGGCCATGCAGAAAAAGAGGAAGAAAAGGAGGTGCAGGCAGTTGAAAGTCATGACGATCTTCGGGACACGCCCGGAGGCAGTGAAGATGGCGCCCCTGGTGAAGGAGCTGGAGAGCAGGACGGAGATTGAGAGCCGCTGCTGCATCACTGCCCAACACCGGGAGATGCTGGACGATGTGCTGCACCTGTTTTCCATCACACCAGACCACGACCTGAACATTATGGAAGCCCGCCAGAGCTTGTACACCATTACCAGCAAATGCCTGTTGGGGTTAGAGACGGTGTTTTCCCAAGAGAAACCGGATTTGGTGCTGGTCCATGGGGATACCTCTACCACCTTTTCCGGAGCCTTGGCGGCCTTTTATCAAAAAATCCCTGTGGGTCATGTGGAGGCTGGCCTGCGTACCTGGGACCGCTACTCGCCCTTTCCGGAGGAGATGAACCGTACCCTGGTGGGGGACTTGGCAAAGTTCCACTTTTGTCCCACAGTCTCCAACCGGAAAAATCTGGCGGTAGAGGGAATCCGAGACGGAGTGTTCGTCACAGGGAATACTGTCATCGACGCCCTGAAAACCACCGTCCAGGAAACATATCGTTTCCGCACAGAGCTATTGAATACCCTGGATTACAAGGGGAAACAGATCATCCTGGTGACCTGCCACCGCAGGGAAAACTATGGCCAACCCATGACCAACATCATGCAGGCCTTGCGCCGGGTGGCGGAGGACTTTCCCCAGGTGGAACTGGTCTATCCGGTGCATTTGTCCCCGGTGGTGAGCCAGGCGGCCCAGACCTATCTGGGAGGACACGAGCGCATCCACCTTATTGATCCCCTTACCCCAGACGAGATGCACAATTTAATGGCCCGGGCCAGTTTTGTGATGACGGATTCCGGCGGGCTCCAGGAGGAGGCCCCCGCTTTGGGCCGTCCTGTGCTGGTCCTGCGCCGGGAGACAGAGCGCCCGGAGGCTGTGGATGCCGGGACCGTTTTACTGGCCGGGACTGAGGAGGCAGCGGTTTATCAACACGCAGCCCGTTTGCTCACTGACCAAGAGGCGTACAAGCAAATGGCCCAGGCAGTGAACCCCTACGGGGATGGCCATGCCTGCCGCCGGATTGTAGACGCAATCTTGTGGTCTGCTGGACTGCGGGAGGAAAAACCAGAGGAATTTTCAGTGTAAAGTCTAAAGTATTGCATGGGCAGAGCACGGTGGGAGGGTGTAGATGGAAAAGAAATATCAAACGGTTCTGATTACCGCCATCGCCCTTACGGTGTTTGCCGCAGTCTTTGTGAGCTTTGGCTTGCCTGCCCTGGGGGGAACCCCGAAAGTGACCCTGCCAGATATCAACCAGGATGCCGCAGGGGAGACGGAATTTCTTCCGGTGGAGGTCACTCCAGAGACGGTACAGAGCGTGATCGGGACTCTCTCACGCCCAGAGGCTTACCACCGGGAGACCCAGATCAACTATTATTGGCATTCTGGCAACCAGAGTGGCAGTACCACCTGCGCTGTGGAGATTTGGGCAGATGGCAGCTATGTCAAGACAGAGCTACGCCCCACCAACGGCAGTGTGGAGCACCGGCTGGTGGGGAATGGGAAGCTCTGCATCTGGTATGCAGGGGACAACAACTGGAAGGAGATGGCCGCGCCAGAGGGCGGCGGTGACCTTGCCCAGCGCTTGCCCACCTACGAAGATGTCTTGCAGTTGGACCCCACGGAGATTACTGCGGCGGGGTATGAAACCAAGGACAATATAGATTGTATTTATGTACAGGTCTGTCCGGCGGGGCTGGATACGTTGGACTGCTATTGGATCGAAACGGCCACAGGCTTGCTCTACCGGGCAGAGACCTGGGAGGGGGGGGCCTTGGCCTACGAGATGGTGCAGACAAGCCTTCAGCCATTGGAAGAGGGCGTGCGCTTTGCGTTACCCGATGGGACCGTCCTCCACACCAGCGCTGCCGTCGGGCAATAGGAAGATGGCGGCCAGGGCCAAGAGGAGAACGGAGTCGAACTTGTCTCCCTCCCGCAGCAAAAGAAAGAGGATCAGCAGAAGCAGCAGGTCCCCGGATTCCAGCTTGCCCAACCCCAGCTTTTGCAACAAACCGCTCAAGCCCCCCAGCACGCCCGTTTCCTTAGGGGGTGGCTTTTGGACTTGTTCTGATCCCGGGGTTGTTTCCTCCGGGATCTTTTCATAGGGTTCGCAACCGGGGATGTAGGCGTTATACATGGAGTTCCCCCTCCTTCCAAAGCAGGTAGGCCTGCCGGGCGGCGGTGGACATCCCAGCCAGACGGATGGCCCGGTCTAGCTTGCGCTGCTGTGCGCTCCGCAGGAAGGGCCGCAGTGCAGTGAGTAGGGCAATCGCCTCCTGCTTGCTCTGCCCACTGGACTGGAACAGCTCCAACAGTGTGCCCAGATGGCCCAGCAATTCCATGTTCATCAGAGGGGGGAGGACTTCGGGCTCTGTTGCTTCCTCCGAACCTTCAGAAGGGGGAGAGGGGGCGAGATCGCCCCCAAGCTTACCCGCCAGGGCCATGATCTGGCCCATGGCGTCGGGATCAGCCAATAGGCTGTTCAATGCTTCTTCAAAGTCGGCCATGGGAACGTTCCCTCCTTTCCCCCAAAGTTGTGGAAACTTACTGTCTGTTCATGATATGGTTCAGCCGGTCCATGGCCTTTCCTGCGTCAGCATTTTGGGACAGCTCCGCCAGGATCCCACTGAGGGCACTGGGGTCACCCTTGAGCGCAGATTGGGCCGCGGCCTGGAGCCGGTTGGCGTCCTTGGACTGCAAGACCTTTAAGATCTGCTGGGCATCTGGACTGTTCAACGCCTGGCGAAGGGACGCGTTGCTGTTGATGAGCTTTTGGGCCTCTTTGGCCGCATCATGGGGGGTAGATGGTTGGCGCATAGTCGCTTTCCTCCTATTTGGGTTACCACAGTATATGTGTGCCGCCGCCGCTGTGTGACAAGAGAAACTACCCTGGATTTGTAATGGATGGAAAAATCCAGGCATAAAAAGGAGGGGCTTCCATGCCATTTGACTTTAAAAAGGAATATAAGGAATTTTACCTGCCCAAACGCAGGCCGGAAATTGTAGAGGTGCCACCCATGAACTACATTGCGGTGAGGGGCAGCGGCGATCCCAACCAGGAGGACGGTGCCTACAAGCAGGCGGTAGGCGTGCTCTATGGGGTGGCGTATACCTTGAAAATGAGTAAAAAGAGCGGTTACCAAATTGAGGGCTTTTTTGAATATGTGGTCCCGCCCCTGGAGGGCTTTTGGTGGCAGGAGGGCAAAACGGGGGTGGACTATGCCGACAAGTCTGGCTTCCAATGGATTGCCATGATCCGTTTGCCGGATTTTGTGACCCGTGAGAATTTCGCATGGGCTGTGTCAGAAGCGGAACGAAAGAAGAAGCTGGACTGCTCTTCCGCAGAGTTTTTGACAGTGGAAGAAGGCCTGTGCGTCCAGATCATGCACCTGGGGCCCTACGACAGCGAGCCAGAGACGGTGGCCCAGATGGATGCATACCTGGCAGAGCAAGGGTATGAGAACGATTTGTCTGAGACGCGCCGGCACCATGAGATTTACCTCTCTGACCCCCGAAGGGCCGCACCAGAGAAGTGGAAGACGGTGATCCGCCATCCCATCAAAAAGAGATAAGCCAGGGGGAGAATCCGTCGAAAAAATTGGGCTGGAAAAACCCCTTGGAATATGCTATGATAAACAGGCTTTCGGCTTGCCTAAAAGCCGGAATTGATTTGGGGACGGGGAGGAAACGGCTGTGCTGCTGGCGATTGACGTGGGAAACACCAACATGGTGTTTGGACTTTTGGAAGGGGACAAGCTGCTGGGCAGCTTCCGGCTGATGACGGATGCCAACAAGACCTCTGACGAGATCGGGTTGACGGTATGCGAATATTTCCGGCGCTTCGACCTGGACATGGACCAGGTCTGTGACATCATCGTTGCCTCTGTGGTACCCCAGGTGATGTACACCCTGACCAACGCCATTGCGAAATATTTTGGCAAGCGGCCTATCATCGTAGATGAGGACGTTTCCTCGGATATCCACTATGAGGGGGATGAACGCTTGGGCTCTGACCGGGCCGTGGCCTGTGTGGCGGCCATTGCCAAGTATGGCAAACCCTTGGTGGTGCTGGACTTCGGCACCGCCACCACTGTGGATGCTGTGAATCACCAGGGGACTTACCTGGGGGGATGTATCCTGGCGGGGCTGCGGGTCTCCACCGACGCTCTATTCCAGCGGGCAGCCATGCTTCCCAGGATCGAGCTGGACCACCCAGGCACCGTTTTGGGACAGAACACAGTCAGCCAGATTCAGGCGGGCTCTGTGGTGGGCTATATCGGGGCCATTGAGTATCTCATCCGCCAGACCAAAGAGGAGATGGGCTACGGGCCGGACATTAAGGTGGTGGCCACTGGGGGGCTGGCAAGGCTCATTGCCGATAATACGGACCTCATCGACGTAGTAGACAGCCAGCTCATTTTGGATGGCCTGCGGATTATCTATGAACGGTATAAAAATCAGGAACAAGAATAAAAGGAATGCGCCGGAAGAGAGCTTCTCTTGCCGGCGCATTTAGGGTTTTAGGACGTTGCAATCAATCTTCTCCACTGGTGGAGAAGTGGTCGCACCAAGGCCGCAGGGTACAGCTGGGGCAATCTGGGCGACGGGCCCGGCAGACGGCACGGCCGTGGAGCACCATCCGGTGGCAGAAGTCGTTGGACTCCTCAGGAGGCAGGCAGGCGCGCAGTTGCTTCTCCGTTTTGCCTGGATCCTTGGTGCCGTCAGTGAGCCCCAAGAGGCCCGTGATGCGGATGCAGTGGGTGTCCGCCACCACCACACCGGGCGTGTTGTGTACATCCCCCAGGATCAGATTGGCTGTTTTACGGCCCACGCCAGGCAGGCGCAGCAGTTCTTCCATGGTGGCGGGGACCTTCCCGCCATACTCTGCAATCAGCATCCGGGAGGCCAGAACGATGTCCTTGGCTTTGGCCCGGAAAAAGCCGCAGGAGTGGATGTAGGGTTCCACGTCGGTTGGCTCCGCCTGGGCTAGGGCCTCTAAGGTGGGGAACGCGGCGAAAAGGGCAGGGGTGACCTGATTGACCCGCTCGTCGGTGCATTGGGCAGAGAGGCGGGTAGCAAAGAGCAGCTCGTAATCCTTTTCGTACTCCAGGGAGCAGATCCCCAGGGGATAGAGGGCTTTCAATTCTTCAATGATGGCACAGATCTCTTCCGATGTTTTCATAGGATAGCTTCCTTCTGGATAGATTCAGCAAATTTGCTGTGTTTACAACACGATTATACCATAAACCTGGAAATTCGTCATTTGATTTTTCAGAGATTTAGAGTATAATATATCCAGGAAAAACAAGGAACGCCCCGCTTTCACTGCTCCGGTGGGGAGGCGGCAACCAAACAAAAGGAGAGAATATCGTGGTCAAAAATGTCATTGATTTCCTAATCCAGCAGGACCCCGAGGTGGGCAACGCCGTCAAGGCGGAGTACGACCGCCAGCGGCGGAATATTGAGCTCATCGCCTCGGAGAACTTCGTCAGCGAAGCAGTCCTGGCGGCGGCTTCCACCGTCCTGACCAACAAGTATGCCGAGGGCTATCCCGGCAAGCGCTACTATGGCGGCTGCGAGTGTGTGGACGTGGTGGAGGAGTTGGCCCGGGAGCGGGCCAAGAAGCTCTTCGGTGCGGACCATGCCAACGTCCAGCCCCACAGCGGTGCTTCCGCCAACTTCGCAGTGTATCAGGCCCTGTGCAAGATCGGCGACACTGTGATGGGCATGAACCTGGACAACGGTGGACACCTGACCCATGGCAGCCCCGTGAACTACTCTGGCCTCAACTATAACATCGTCCCCTACGGTGTGGACCCCAAGACCCACCGCATCGACTACGACCAGGTTCGGGACCTGGCTAAGAAGAACAAGCCCAAGATGATTGTGGCCGGTGCCTCCGCTTATCCCCGCATCATTGACTTTAAGGCATTCCGGGAGATTGCCGACGAGGTGGGGGCTTACCTCTTCGTGGATATGGCCCATATTGCTGGCTTGGTGGCTGCGGGCCTGCATCCCTCACCTGTGCCCTATGCACACGTGGTCACCACTACCACCCATAAGACGCTCCGGGGTCCCAGAGGCGGCGTGATTCTCTGCACCGAGGATTTGGCAAAGCAGATTGACAAGGCCATCTTCCCCGGCTCCCAGGGTGGTCCTCTGATGCACATCATCACTGCCAAGGCCGTGGCCTTCGGAGAAGCGCTGAAGCCGGAGTTCAAGACTTACCAGGAGCAGGTAATCAAGAATGCTTCTGCCTTGGCCCAGAGCCTGATGGATGCTGGGTTCCAGCTGGTGTCCGGTGGTACTGACAACCATCTGATGCTGGTAGACCTGCGCCCGGCCAACATCACCGGCAAGGAGATGGAAAAGCGCCTGGATCAGGTGAACATCACCGTCAACAAGAACACCATCCCCGACGACCCCCAGTCTCCCTTCGTCACCAGCGGAATTCGCGTGGGTGTCCCCGCCGCCACCAGCCGTGGCCTGCGGGAGGAGGATATGGAGGCTTTGGGCAAGCTGATTTGGCAGACTGCCACAGAATTTGATACCAAGCAGGACGAGATCCGCGCTGGTGTGGCGGCCATCACTTCCAAGTATCCTATGTATGAGTAATCTTTGTTGAATAGACAGCAAGCATCCCCCGGCCTTGCCGGGGGATGTGCATTAAAATGTACCCCAGAACAAGGACACGATATTTTGAGCTCTTCCCAATAAAACGGACACAAAAACCGAGGAAAAAACGGAATGATTCGTAGAGTATTCGCAACAGCGGTTAAGCAGCTGAGCTGCACAGCTTATCCTCGAAACGAGAGGGGGAAATCCAACCCAGGGCAGAGTGCGGGCGGAAAGTATTATAGAACGTTTCCAAATAGGCGAACACATCGCACTGCGCCGCAGCTCTGGTCGGATAGTGCCTTAGGTGGATCAGCTCACACTTGAGGCAGCTGAAGAAACTCTCAGCAGCGGCGTTGTCATAGGGGTCCCCTCTGCGGGACATGCTCTGGCGGATGCCATAGGTTTCCAAGCGTTCCCGGTAGGCCTTGGAGGCATACTGCACGCCCCGGTCACTATGAAAGATCAGACCTTTTGGCGGCTTGCGGCGGCGGTAAGCCATGTCCAGGGCGGCCAGCGTGAGCTGAGTGTCAATCCGATCTGAGAATGCGTAGCCCACGATTTTTCTGGTACATAGATCTTTCACGATGGCTAGGTAAAGCCAGCCTTCCCCGGTGGGAATGTACGTGATATCACCCACCCAAGCCTGGTCGGGACGCGGGAAGGCAAAGTTACGCATCAATAGATTGGGTGCAATGGGGTGGTCGTGATTGGACTTTGTGGTAGACTTGTAGGCCCGACGCCTGGCCGAAGAGATGCCGATCAGTCGCATTTGCCGGTGTACCCGCTTGCGGGAGCAGCCAAATTCCGGCTTCAGAAGGTGGTACAAGCTGTCCAGCCCCATGGTGGGGTATTTTTCGTGTAATTCCACCAGCTGCCGTCTGAAAGCTTGGTTGCGCCGGATGCGCTGCTGCTCCCGGTTGAGACGGCTTGCCTGTCCCATCTGAATCCCTGAAGCCTTCAGCCAGTTGCGCAGTGTGTCGATGCAGATCCCCAATTCTTTGGCTGCTTCTTTGGGCTGCCGCCCCTGCTCTGTCACCATGCGCACCGCGCCTGCGTTGAAGTCCTCATCGTACCGTGGTGGTGTTCCCTTTTTTCTCTTTTTCTCTTCCATACTTTTCTGCTCCCTTCCTTTCCAGTTTACGACTGATTCCTCTGCCCGTCAATACGGGTATGGGGGCAATGGACATATGCTCTCTTGTTCAGCTCACTGATGGTTGCCGGTGATACCTTGCTCCCCCACAACGCCTCCGTGATGTCTTCCACTCGGCGGACGGACACTC
>NZ_JBQILM010000008.1:0-56379 GCF_056797215.1 Evtepia sp. | reverse complement strand
GGGATGGAGAAATCAAGAAAGAACAGACGGGTGCGGCCCGGCTATGTCCTGGCGGTGGCCCTGAACCTGGGGGTCACCGCCGTTGTCGGTTATTTGGCGGCTGGGGACGGCGGGGCGGCGGCGGATGCCCAAAAGCGCTTTGAAACCTGCGCCAAACGCTACCCCTACCCCAGCGACATCGCCGGGGAACGGGAGCTGATGGGGCTGGTGGGGGAGAAGTGGTAGGTTTGGCCGGGGCGTTTGCAGCCCTGCGGGGTTGGCCTTGGCTGTGCAGAAGGGCCCTGATGCAGGCTTGACAATTTCTCCCTGGGGACATACAATAGATTTACCTATGACCACCGCCGCCCCTGGGCGTTTGAAACTGACTGAATAAAGGATGAAGGACTATGGCTAAGGACAACAAAAAGAAAGTGGAACAGATCACCGACATGGAGCAGGACTTTGCCCAGTGGTACACCGACGTGTGCAAAAAGGCAGAGCTCATCGACTACTCCTCCATCAAGGGCATGTTCATCTACCGCCCCTATGGCTACGCCATCTGGGAGAATATCCAGCACGAGCTGGACCGGCGCTTTAAGGAGAGCGGCCATGAAAACGTCTATCTCCCCATGCTCATCCCCGAATCCCTCCTGCAAAAGGAGAAGGACCACGTGGAGGGCTTCGCCCCGGAGTGCGCCTGGGTGACCTATGGCGGCAGCGAACCCCTGGAAGAGCGCTACTGCATCCGCCCCACCTCGGAGACCCTGTTCTGTGAACACTATAAAAATGTCATCCAGTCCCACCGGGACCTGCCCAAGCTCTACAACCAGTGGTGCAGCGTCCTGCGCTGGGAAAAGACCTCCCGCCCCTTCCTGCGCCACCGGGAATTTTTGTGGCAGGAGGGCCACACCATGCACGCCACCGCCCAAGAGGCCCGGGAGGAGACCCAGCGGATGCTGAACGTCTACGCGGACTTTTTGGAAAACACCCTGGCCATGCCTGTGGTGAAGGGCCAGAAAACGGAGAAGGAGAAGTTCAACGGCGCGGAGGAGACCTACACCGTGGAGTGCATGATGCACGACCACAAGGCCCTGCAATCCGGCACCAGCCACTACTTTGGCGACGGCTTCGCCCGGGCCTTTGACATCACCTTCACCGGCAAGGACAACACCCTCCACTATCCCCACCAGACCTCCTGGGGGGTCTCCACCCGGATGATCGGGGGCATCATCATGACCCACGGGGACAACAACGGCTTAGTCCTGCCCCCCCGCATCGCCCCCATCCAGGCCATGGTGATCCCGGTGGCCCAGCACAAGGAGGGGGTCCTGGACGCCGCCGCCGCCCTGCTGGGCCGGCTGCAAGCCGCCGGCATCCGGGCTAAGATGGATGCCTCGGACCAGTCCATGGGCTGGAAGGCCGCGGAGTATGAGATGAAAGGGGTCCCCCTGCGCATCGAGCTGGGGCCCAAGGACATGGAGAAGGACCAGTGCGTCCTGGTGCGCCGGGACAGCGGGGAAAAAGTATTCATCAGCCTGGACGAGTTGGAGAGCGCCGTCCCCGCCATGCTGGACGCTATCCACGACGGCCTCTACCAGCGGGCCAAGAAAAACCTGGAAGAGCACATCTTCCCCGCCTACTCCTTGGAGGAGGCCAAAGAGGTCCAGGCCCAGCACGGCGGCTTTGTCAAGACCATGTGGTGCGGCGCATTGGACTGCGAGATGAAAATGAAGGAGGAGGCGGGGATGACCTCCCGCTGCATCCCCTTTGCCCAGGAGCAGTTGGGGGATACCTGCCCCATCTGCGGCCGGGCGGCGAAAAAGATGATCTATTGGGGCGTGGCCTATTAACCGCCCGCAAACGGAGTGCAAGGAGTGTTTCATGAAAAAAGCAAAATGGATCCCGCTGGCCGCCCTGGTGGGTGGCCTGGCAGGGCTGGTGGCCCGCCGGTTTTATTGGCGCACCGCCTTTGAGCCCGACACCGGCCTGCCCATCTCCGGCACCACCAGCGAGGCGGTGATATGGGTGCTGAGCCTGGTGGTGGCCCTGGTGCTGCTCTTCCTCAGCTGCGGGAAGCACCAGGACTTTGGCAAACGCTACGGCGCCGCCTTTGCCCCCCGGGGCTTCGTGGGCCGGACGGCCATGCTGGCGGGGGCCTTCCTGTTTATGGCCGCGGCAGTGCTGAACGTGTGGGGCTTCTTTGGCGGCACCAAGGACGCCCTGGGCCAGCGCAGCGTAGGCGTGGTACACCTGGTCCTGGCGGCGGTGGCCCTGATGGCCGGGCTGGTGGTGGTGGCCATCACCACGTCCCTGAGCAAGGGCCAGGAGCCCCGGCGGGTGCTGCTGCCCCTGCCCGGCTTCGTGGGCTGCGTGTGGGTGATGGCAAGCTATCAGGAGTGGGCCCGGTGCCCCATCACCGGCAATTACTACCTGGAACTGCTGGCCCTGCTGGTGGCCATGGTGGCCTGTGCCCTGCTGGCGGCCTTCGGCTTCGACAAGGGGAAGGTAGGGGGCGCACTGTTCTTCGCCGGGGAGGGCGCCGCCTTTTGCATCATGATCCTGGGGGACGGACTGCCCCTGTATGACGTGGCCATGGCCCTGGGGATGGTGTTCTATCTCCTGTCCATGAGCGAAGCCCTGGCCCATAACGACGGCATCCCCCTGCCGCCCCCGCCGTCCCCGCCGCCCTCCTGCGACAGCGGCACCTGCGCCGGCTGCCCCAGCGCCGCCCCCGACGGCAGCTGCCCCAGCGCCCCCCAAAACCAGGGGTAACAGCCGCCCGTTGATAGGGGCAATCTGCCCCATACCCCCATTCCTATCCTTCCGGAGGTTACGATTTTATGGACCGAACAGACAAGAAAAAGTTTTATATCACCACCCCCATCTACTACCCCTCAGATAAGCTCCACATCGGCCACACCTACTGCACCGTGGCCACCGACGCCATGGCCCGGTATAAACGCCTCACCGGCTGCGACGTCATGTTCCTCACCGGCACCGACGAGCACGGCCAGAAGATCGAGGACAAGGCCAAGGAGGCCGGGGTCACCCCCCAGGCCTTCGTGGACGCCATCGTGGACGGCCCCAGAGGGGTCCGGGACCTGTGGAAGCTGATGAATATCTCCAACGACCGCTTCATCCGCACCACCGACGGCTACCACGTGGCCGCCATCCAGAAGATATTCAAGGCCATGTACGACAAGGGGGATATCTATAAGGGCAAGTATGTGGGCAAGTACTGCAAGCCCTGCGAGTCCTTCTGGACCGAGAGCCAGCTCAAGGACGGCAAGTGCCCGGACTGCGGCCGGGACGTCCAGGACGCGGAGGAGGAGGCCTATTTCTTCCGCCTGTCCAAGTACGCCGGACGGGTCCAGGACCTGCTGGAAAACACCGACTTCCTGGAGCCCCGGAGCCGGGTCCATGAGATGGTGAACAACTTCATCAAGCCCGGCTTGGAGGACTTGTGTGTCTCCCGCACCTCCTTCTCCTGGGGGGTGCCCGTGGACTTCGACGAAGGCCATGTGGTGTATGTGTGGATTGACGCCCTGTTCAACTACATGACCGCCCTGGGCTACCAGAATGGCCAATACAACGATCTGGACCACTACTGGCCTGCCGACGTCCACTTTGTGGGCAAGGAGATCGTCCGCTTCCATGCCATCATCTGGCCTGCCATGCTCATGAGCCTGGAACTGCCCCTGCCGGGGAAGGTCTACGGCCACGGCTGGCTGCTGCTGGACGGGGGCAAGATGTCCAAGTCCAAGGGCAACGTGGTGGACCCCTACCTGCTGGCGGAGAAGTTCGGGGTGGACGCCCTGCGCTTCTTCCTCCTGCGCACCTTCCCCTTCGGCGCGGACGGCAACTTCTCCAATGAGCTGCTGATCCAGACCATCAACGTGGACCTGGCCAATGACCTGGGCAACCTCCTCAGCCGCACCACCGCCATGGCGGGCAAATACTTCGGCGGCACCCTGCCGGAGGGAAAGCTGGCCGATGAGGCCCAGGACGCAGAGCTCATCGCCCTGGCCTCTGGCCTCCGGGACCGCTATGAGGCCCAGATGGAAAAATACCAGTTCCAGAATGCCCTGGCGGAGGTGTTCAAGGTCATCCAGCGGGCCAACAAGTATATCGACGAGACCGCCCCCTGGGTCCTGGGCAAGGACATTGCCGCCCATGGCCCCCGGCTGGCGGCGGTGCTGTACAACCTCTTGGAGACCACCCGCATCTGCGGCGTGCTCCTGACCCCTTTCATGCCCGAGCGCATGGAAAAGCTCCTGGACCAGCTGGGGGCCTGTGAGGATTGCCGGGGCTGGGCCGCCGCCGGGACCTGGGGTTCCCTGTCCCAGACCATCACCGTCACCAAGGGGGAGAACCTCTTCCCCCGCATCGACATGGACAAGGCCCTGGAAGAGCTGGAAGCCCTGCAAGCCGCAGCCGCCGCCCCCAGCCAGCCGGAGATCGAGCTAGAGCCCTGGGAGGAGGAAGTGGACTTCGATACCTTCGCCAAGAGCGACTTCCGGGTGGTGAAGGTGAAGGAGTGTGAGCCGGTGAAGAAGTCCAAAAAGCTGCTGAAATTCACCCTGGACGACGGCACAGGCACCCCGCGGCAAATCCTGTCCGGCATCGCCATGTACTATAAGCCGGAGGACTTGCTGGGGAAAACCCTGGTGGCCATCGTGAATCTGCCCTCCCGGAAGATGATGGGGTTGGAGTCCAACGGGATGCTCCTCTCTGCCGTCCATAAGGAGGCCGGGGAGGAACGGCTGAACCTGTTGATGCTGGACGATGGGATTCCCGCAGGGGCGAAGCTGTGTTGAACGCCTTGCGGGAGATCATAGCATAACGTTTTCATCCACCTTAACGAGGGACCCGCTTCTAGCCGGGTCCCTTTTCTATGCCCAAAAACCAAACAGACAAATTGTAAGCTTTTGCAAAAGGATAAGCTGTTTTGTCAGCCATAGCCCGAGAGGAGCCAACAGGACAGTCAGGATGCACAAAATTTTAGCAAGGAATTTGCCCCCACGTCTTGACAGGAAAACAAGATTAAATTAACATAAGGGGCAGACAGCGGCCCGCAATGGCCGCCGCGTTCATTGAGAAAGAAGGAGTGTAGAAAATGAAAAAGAACCGTTTCCTGGCCCTGCTGCTGGCAGGGATGATGTGCCTGGGCTTGGCCGCCTGCGGCAGTGAGCCCGCCCCTGGGGAAGGCGAGGGCAATGACGACGCTGCCGGCAACGGCGAGGCCGTGGTGCTGAAGCTGGGTACCACCGTCAACGAAGAGGACAGCTTCCAGGTGGCCGCCGAGAAGTTCGCCGAGCTGGTGGAGGAGCGCACCGAGGGCGCTTATAAAATCGAAATCCACCCCAACGGCGCCCTGGGCGACGAGCGCACCATGCTAGAGAGCATGCAGATGGGCACCGGTACCCTGGACCTGGGCATCATCACCAGCGGCCCCTTTGTGAATTTCTCCGCCGACATGGGCGTGCTGGACATGCCCTTCCTGTTCTCTAGCAACGAGGACGTGTATAAGATTCTGGACGGCGAGATCGGCAAGGACCTGCTCAAGTCCTTGGAGAGCTCCAACCTGAAGGGCCTGGCCTATGCCGAGCGGGGCTTCCGGAACCTCACCAACAGCGTCCGCCCGGTGGAAAAGGCCGACGACGTGAAAGACCTGAAAATCCGCGTGATGGAGAATGAGGTCTACACCGCCTCCTTCAAGGCTATGGGCGTCAACGCCGTCCCCATGGCTTGGAACGACGCCCTCACTGGCCTGCAGCAGAACACCATCCAGGGCCAGGAGAACCCCATCAACGTCATCTATTCCTATAAGCTCTGGGAGTCCCAGAAGTACGCCACCCTCACCCGCCACGCCTACGCCAGCGCCATCATCACCATGAGCCTGGACACCTACAACAGCCTGCCCGAGGACGTGCAGAAAATCTTTGACGAGGCCGCCCAGGAGGCCGCCGAGTACGAGCGCAACTGGACTGCCGAGCACGAGGCCGAGCAGCTCCAAGCCATGAAGGACAACGGTATGGAAGTGGTGGAGACCCCCGACCTGGAAAGCTTCCAGGCAGCGGTGCAGAGCGTGTATGACGCCTATCCCCAGTACGCTGACTACATCACCCGGATTCAGGAGGCTCTGGCCTAAGGGGCAGAGAGGACGGAACCATGCCAGTTGCAAGAGCCATCCACAAAGTTAGCAATGTTTTAGACCGGGGGTGCAGCGGGGTGCTCATCGCCGCCCTGGCCGCTATGGTGCTCCTCACCGGGGCCCAGATCGTCTGCCGGCTGTTCTTCACCGCCCTGGCTTGGAGCGAGGAATTGTCCCGCTACCTGCTGATCTGGTCCACCTTCCTGGGGGCGGGCATCGTGTATAAGCACGGGGGCCACATCTCCGTGACCCTGCTCCATGGCTTCCTGCCCCCCATGGCGGGGAAGGCCGTCAAGATTTTTATCCATGTGGTCTGCGGGGCCTTCTGCGTCATCGCCATCTACTATGGCTTCCGCTACATGGGTATGCAGGGCAACCAGCTCTCTGCCGCCCTGCGCCTGCCCATGCGGTACATGTATATGAGCATCCCCATCGGCTTCGCCATCATGGAGGTCCATGTGGTGGACGCCATCCTCCAACTCCTCACCCGGAAGCACGCGGAGGGGGTGAACCTGGAATGACCGCGATTTTATTTGTCACCTTCCTGGTTCTCCTGGTGCTGGGGGTCCCCATCGCCTTTGCCATTGCCGTGGCCGGTGTGGCGGTGATGATGGCAGGGGATGTCAACCTGCTCATCGTGGTGCAGCGGATGTTCGCCTCCACGGACTCCTTCCCCCTGATTGCCGTGCCCTTCTTCATCCTGGCTGGGGACCTGCTGGCCCGGGGTTCCATGTCCCAGGCCCTGGTGGCCTTTGCGGAATCCCTGCTGGGGCGCATCCGGGGCGGGCTGTCCGCCGTGGCAGTGGCGGCGGGGATGTTCTTCGCGGCCATCTCCGGCTCCGGCGCGGCCACCACCGCCGCCGTGGGGGCCACCCTGATCCCGGAGCTGAAGAAGCGCAACTATGACGAGAGCTCCTCCGCGGCCCTGGTGGCGGCGTCGGGCTGTATCGGCGTGGTGATCCCGCCGTCGGTGCCCATGGTGCTCTACGCGGTGATCGCCAACCAGAGCGTCACCCAGCTCTTCTCCAACGGCTTCCTGCCGGGGATTGCCATGGGCGTGGTGCTCATCGCCATCGCCCTTTATCAGGCCCATAAGCGCCACTACCCCAGGGGGGAGAAGCGTTCCCCCAGGGATACCCTGGTGAACATCGTGAAAACCTTCGCCCGGGCCATCGGGGCCATCCTCATGCCCCTCATCATCCTGGGCGGCATCTTCTCCGGCAAGTTCACCCCCTCGGAGTCGGCGGCGGTGGCGGTGATTTACGCCGCCCTCATCTCCTTCGTGATCTACCGGGACATGAGCCTCAAGGAGCTGGGGCAGATCATCCTGGGCAGCGCCCGGACCTCGTCGGTTATCATGATTATCATTGCCTGCAGCGGTATCTTTGGCTGGGCCCTTGCCAACTGGAAGATCCCGGAACACATCGCCACAGGGGTGCTCTCCATCTCCGACAACAAGTACGTGCTGCTGCTGCTCATCGCCCTCATCGTCCTTGTGGCCGGGATCTTTATGGAGACCTCCTCCGCCGTAATCCTGCTGACCCCGGTGTTCCTGCCCCTGGTGAATGCCCTGGGGGTGAGCCTGGTCCACTTTGGGATCATCTTCACCATCGGCATCTCCATCGGCATGATTACCCCGCCGGTGGCCATCAACCTGTTTGTGGCTTCCAGCACCACAGGGCTGCCCATCGAGAAGATATCCAAGTCGGTGGTGCCCTACCTGGTCGGCTTGATTTTGGTGTTTTTACTGTATACCTACCTGCCCCTGTTCATCCCCGCCTTGGTGGTGTGATTGGGCGCAGGCAAACAACAGGATGCGCGAAAGCGGCCTGTGGAGAAATCCACGGGCCGCTTTTTTCTGGCTTAAGGGGGAGGAAAACCATAGAGCTCTACAGAAAATCGGGGTTTTCTCTCGAAAATAAGAAGATTACAGCGCTTTTCTGTTAGAAAAAGGGGGACAAGACAGCGGACATTTTGTAGAATGGGGAAGTACGCCAAACGCCAAGCAAATGAATGGAGGGATGCCCCATGGCAGAAACCACGTATGGATACATCCGCGTGTCCACCACCGAACAGAACGAGGACCGGCAGCGCATCGCCCTAGAGGGCAAGGGGGTAGCTGCTGCCCACATCTATATGGACAAGCAGTCCGGCAAGGACTTTGACCGCCCCCAGTACAAACGCCTGGTCCGCCGCCTGCGCCCCGGGGACCTCCTCTACGTACAGAGCATCGACCGGCTAGGCCGCAATTACCAGGAAATCCAAACCCAGTGGCGCATCCTCACCAAGGAGCTGGGGGTGGACCTGTGCGTGCTGGACATGCCCCTGCTGGACACCCGCAACGGCAAGGACCTCATGGGCACCTTCATTGCCGACCTGGTGCTGCAAATCCTGTCCTTTGTGGCCCAGAATGAGCGGGAGAACATCCGCCAGCGCCAGGCCGCGGGGATTGCCGCCGCCAAGGCCCGGGGGGTACGCTTTGGCCGTCCGCCCCGGCCCCTGCCGGAGAACTACCACAGTGCCTATCAAAAGTGGAAGGCCGGGACCCTCAGCGGTGCCGCCGCCGCCAAGGAATGCGGGATGCCCCTGGCCAGTTTTCGCTATCGGGCAGAGGGGTACGAAAAAGAGGGAACGCCGTGAGCGGCGTATTCCAACCGGCTGTTGGAGCGGGTGGAAGCTGCCCAGGGCTATGAGCCGGGGATGCCCGTGGTGCTGGTGGGCAGCACCACCCGGGAGGCGGGGCTCTCTCCCACGCCGGAGCTGGATACCGCAGACCTGGTGGGGATTTTCGACATGGGTGATTTGCGCAGCTTCTTTACCTACCGCCACTTCCTGCGCTACTACCTGGGCTTTTCCCAGCCGGTCTATACCGGGGAGAGTCCATTGGCCCAGCGCTTTGCCGCCACCCAGCAAGTCCAGGCGATGCCCCTCTATCCCCAGGAGGGCAGCGTGGAAGTGCTGGACGGGGCGGTGGTGGTTAAGCTGAATCCGTGAAGCGGGGGTGGCTTTCTATATCAAAAGTATTGCGTTTCGTTATACAAGTGGGTATAATACAGGGAGAAAGGCGGTGTGTGATATGGCAGCAAAGACGGCAACCATTCTTGCACGGGTAGAGCCCGGCATCAAGGAACAGGCGGAGGCAATTATGGATCAGCTTGGTGTCCCGGCTTCGGTGGTGATCAACATGCTTTACAAACAGATTATCATGACCCGGAGCATTCCATTTTCCCTGGCGCTTCCCGCTGTGCCTGCGGCCCGGGATGAGCTGGATGCGGCTGCATTTGACGCTATGATGGCGCGGGGCTTGGAGGAGGCGAAGGCGGGGCGTGCCCGTCCTGCCCCAGAGGTTTTTTCCCAATTGCGGCGGGAGATCGGTGAGTAATGGAGGAATACACAGTTAAGATTACACCCCAGGCGTAGAAACAGTTGGAGGAAATCACCCATTATATTGCGTTTACCCTGCAAGCACCGGAGGCAGCCTTAGATTTATTGGAAAAACTCGAGCATGAAATCGCGTCACTCTCCAACTTCCCCAGCCGCATTGCACGGACGGAGGAAGAGCCCTGGCACAGCTTAGGCATCCGCAAAATGCCGGTGAAAAATTATTTGGTTTACTTTTGGATCGACGAGGAAACCCGCAGTGTCCAGGTGACCGCTGTTGTCTATGGCCGGCGGGACCAGAGACGTCAGTTATCTCAAATGGACCTGGGGAAAGGGGAGGGATGACTTGCCAAGGGCGCAACAAAACCGGTTGACTTTCCAGGGAAAACAGGGGTACAATAGGGAAAACCCCACCCTGGTGCGGTACCACCGGGCAGGGGAATGGAGGAGAGAGAATGAAACGATTTGCCCTATTGCTTGCCGCCCTGCTTCTGCTGGTGGGGTGCAGCGGCGGGAGCCCCTCGGAGGGGACAGCCTTGGCGTCCATGTCCGCCTACCCGGAGACCTTGGAGCTGCAGCCTGGGGAGAACAGCGCCATCCAGGTGGTCCTGACCCCCGCCGACGCCAAGGAACAGGACCTGCTCTGGGTGAGCAGCAACAGCAGCGTGGCCACTGTGGACGACAGCGGCAAAGTCCAGGGGGTGGGTGCGGGGAGCTGCACCATTACCGCCGCGTCCAAGGCCTACAGTGAGATTTCCTGCACAGTGAGCGTGACGGTGGGGGGCGCCCAACAACCAACCCAAGCTGAACCTGCCACCACCCCAACCCCCACCCAGGGCGGCACGGAAACGCAAGTGGTCTACGTGCGGGAGACCAACCCCGACGCCGTGTACCCGGCCTATGCCCTCACCGAGGGGGAGGTGGCCAGGATGGATGGGGAGACCTTGCAATTTACCATCAACCAGATCTATGCCAAGAACGGTTACATCTTCCGCACAGACAGCTTGCAGGCCTACTTTTCCCAAATGCCCTGGTATGCCCCGGTGTCCAATGACACCGGCAGCCTGCGGATGTCCACCCTGGACCGGAACAACCTGAACCTGTTGGTGCGCTACCGGGACCAGCTGCCCAACCGGGACAGCATCTCCCAAATGGGCTGGCTGTGGACCCGCTACGCTGTAGACGAGCGGCTCAGCGAGAGCTATGTGCGCAACCTCTCCGGGGCGGATATCCAGCTTTTGATCAATACCATCTATGCCAAGAACGGCTATATCTTCCAGGACAGCGCCCTGCAAGCCCTGTTCTCCGGCCAGTCCTGGTATCAGGGGGTCACCCGGGATGCCGCCAGCATTTCCTTCAACAGCACCGACCAGGCCAACCTGCGGCTGTTGACAGCCCACCGCTGAGGACTTGACAGCGGGGGATGAGAACCGGTATAATAGCTCAAAGGAGTGAGGCCCATGTTAGAAGAAAGAGATTTACAGGAGATCGACCGCCTGATGGCCCATCGAATGAATATCATCATTGAGTCTGATGTTATGCCTAAGTTCAATCTTCTGGCGGAGGGTATCCAGGATATTCAAGAAAAGCTCCTTCCGCGTTCTCGTGTGGATGACTTGGAGGACGAGATGAAATTCCTAAAGGTTATGATCCGCCAAATGGCAGAGAGGATCAGCGAACTGGAAAAAGCAAACTAAAACAAACCGTCCCCAAAGGCCTGTCTGGCCTCTGGGGACGGTTTTTTGTGCTCATTCGCCCTTCTTTTTCAGCTTGGTCTGGCTGCCGTCGGGCTCTTGGAAGTAGACGTTGTCTAGTTGGGCTTCCAGGCTTTCCCGGATGGCGGCCAGGTATTCCTTGCGCAGGACGGCCTGCTCGGCGGTCTCTTCCGGCGTGAGGCCCACGGACTTTTTCTTCCGGGCCAGTTCGTTGATGCGGTGGATGCGTTCTTGGGTCATAGGTTTACTCCTTTTTGCTGTTGAACACAGCGGAACAGTTTCACTAACCTTGTTTCAAAAGGTGGCGGAGCCCCGGGCAGTGCCCAGGGCAGGTCTGGGCGGTGGCCCAACAGGATGCGGTTTCTCAAGGACGCTAGAGATACCGTTCCAACTCCAAAATCAGCCGCCCCCGTTTGGAGCTGCCGCTGGCGCTGCGCAGGACACACTTCCCCAGCCCCCGGCAGGTGAGGACGGCTTCGGGTTCTATCAGCTTGTCCGCCTTTTCACAGGGGCGGTGGTCCACCATCACCCGTCCGGCGCGGATGAGCTCCGCTGCCCGGCTGCGGGGGATGGAAAAACCCGCCGCCACCACTGCGTCCAGCCGGGGGGAGGCCACTGTGGCCCGGATGGCCTTGGTCTCCCCTGGGGTGGGGGCCAGGCCCGAGAGGGGGAGGGGGGACAGGGCCACAGGGTAGCGCCCCACCCGCTCCCATTGGCTCAGGAGGATGGGCAGGGTTTCCCGGAGGAGGAGCACTTGGGCCTCCCCCTCCAACAGGAGGATATCCCCCAGCTTTTCCCGGGTGAGCCCCAGGCCCATGAGGGAGCCCAGAAGGTCCCGGTGGCTCAGCTGGGCCCCCTTGGGGAGCTGCACCCGGAGGGCACACAGGGGGCAGTCCTCCCCCTGCCGCCAGGCCTCCTCCTCCAGCCAGTCTGGCAGGAAGGCCCAGAGCTTCCGCTCCGCCCCCTCGTAGCCGCCAAACAACAGCCCCGCCCCAGGGGCAGCGGCCATGAGGAAGTCCGCGCTGGTGGCCTGCTCCGCCGGGGAGAGGAAGGCCGTGTGGGTGGGGATGCCCCGCTGCTGTGCCCGCTGCTGCTGGTCCAGGATGCGGCCCAGGAGCAGGCGGCTGCCGCTGTCCCGGGCAAAGCGGTCTAGGAGCTGTGTCTTGTTCATAAAACCCCTCCCTTCGGGGTAAGGTAGTGTATATATTATATAGTATATCCGGCGCTTGTCAACCGGCAGCCAGAGATTGCATCCCTTCCCGAGATATGGTATGATGGGAAGAAATAGGGAGCAGCATGAGCCGCAAAAAGTCTGAGAACACAGGGAGGGCTTTTTTATGAAACGTGTTTTATTTATCTACAATGCCAAAGCCGGCAAGAGCCGCACTTGGACGGAGCTGTCCACGATCATTCAGGCCATGACCCAGGAGCAATGCCTGGTCACCGCCTACCCCACCCAGTACCGGGGGGACGCCGGGGACGCCATTGTCCGTTGGAGCCGGCAGTTCGACCAGGTGGTGGTGGCCGGGGGGGACGGCACCCTCAGTGAGGCCATCTCCGGGGTGCTCCGGGCTACCCATCCCCCGGAGGTGGGGTATATCCCCGTGGGCACCACCAACGATTTTTCCAAAAACCTGAACCTGCCCCTGGGGGACCTGCACGCCCTGGCGGCCACGGCGGTGAACGGGGTGCCCCGGGCCCTGGACCTGGGGCGGTTCAACCGCAAGCCCTTCCTCTATGTGGCGGCCTTTGGGGTGTTCACGGAAGTGACCTACTCCACCCCCCAAAAGGCCAAGAACCTCCTGGGCTACAACGCCTATATCCTAGAGGCGGTGAAGGAATTGCTGAACCTGAAGCCCCACCACGTCCGCCTGGAATACGACGGGGAGGTGGTGGAGGGGGATTACCTCTTCGGCATGGTGAGCAACACCACCTCCGTGGGCCGCTTCCGCAACTTCCCCCCGGGGAACCCGGACCTCTCCGACGGCCTGTTGGAGGTGACGTTGATCGCCCCCGTCCGGGACGTGAAGGACGCGGAGGAGTTCAGCCGGGCCCTGCTGGCCACGGACCCCTCCATGCTGCGCTCCATGCTCACCAGCTTTTCCGCCTCCCGGGTGCGCATCATCGCCGGGGAGCCCCTGAACTGGACCCTGGACGGCGAGGCAGGGGGGACCCACCAGGTGGTGGAGGTGGAGTCCATCCACAATGCCCTGCGGATTATGCATGGGATGTGACGCAGGCCAGAAAGGAGACAATTTCATGGCACATACGATCATTACGGCTGAGGTGGATGCCCACGACAAGGCGGATTTCGATGCCTTCTGCTCTAATGTAGGGCTGAATACCTCCACAGCCATCAACCTGTTTGTGAAAGCAGTGCTGCGGGAAAACCGCATTCCCTTTGAGATCACGCCTGCCGCTGACCCCTTCTTCTCCCAGGAGAACTTGGCCTATGTGAAAAAGTCGGTCCAGGAGCTGCGCGCCGGGAAAGGGACGGAGCATGAATTGATTGAGGTGGAGGAAGCTTGAACAAAATATGGTCAGATGACGCGTGGGAGGACTACCTATACTGGCAGACCCAGGACAAGAAAACCCTGAAACGGATCAACCAACTGATTCAGGACATTGAGCGCAACGGCTGTTCCGTGGGGATTGGAAAGCCGGAGGCACTCACCGGCGACCTGCGGGGAGAGTTTAGCCGCCGTATCAACGACAAAGACCGCCTGGTCTATCATATTGAGGACGGACGGCTCTACATTGCCCATTGCCGCGGACATTATGGAGATAAATAGGGGACAGGGATGAAAAGAGGCCATGTGGCCACTGGTTCGTGTGCCGCCCTTGACAGCGTCCCACTCCCCGTATATAATTTTTACAACCCCAGACAATATGAAGGAGGGCCCTCTTATGAAAAAAGTTCTTCTGCCTGTGGACGGCAGCGCCCGCAGTAAGCGTACCGTGGAAGCGGTGAAACAGCTTTACAAGCCCGCTGACTGCGAGCTCATCATCGCCAAGGTCATTGGCGCACAGCTGTACCTAAACTCCACCGACGAGATCAAGCACAACGCCGAAAAGGCCCAGCCGGAGCTGGACGGCGTGGCCGCTATGCTCCCGGAGTACAACGTAAGCACCCAGATCCTCCTGGGCAGCGCCCCTGGCCCGGAGATTGTGGAGTACGCCAAAGAGGTGGGGATTGACACCATCGTCATGACCCGTTCCTCCCGGGGCCCCCTGCGCCGGATGGGCTCGGTGGCCGCCTACGTGGTGAAAAATGCCGGGTTCCTGGACATCGTGGTGATGCGGGAGCCCCACGAGGATGAGCTGTAAAACCAAATAGCCAATGGAAGCTGCGGAGCGTTGCGCGGCGCTCTGGGCCGTGGCCCAAAGCGCCCCGGCGCTCCGCGCTTCTGTATTTTAATAAGGAGGCGTTTCCTATGAAAGAAGTTTTGCTCCCTGTGGATGGCAGCGAGCGCAGCCTGCACTCCTTGGAGGCGGTGAAACGGATTTATCCCCCAGACCAGGCCGCCTTGACCATCCTGATGGTGGCGCCCGGGGTGGAATCCGCAGGGAAAGAGGAACGGATTTTGGGGCTGCTGGAACAGTACGCCCTGGAAATGGAGGGGTATGAGGTGAAAACTGTATTCCTCCGGGGGGTGGTGGGCCCGGTGATTGTGGACTACGCCCGGGAGAAGGAGATGGACGCCATCGTCATGACCCGCTCCTCCCGGGGGCCCCTGATGCGCCTGGGCTCCGTCAGCGCCCACGTGGTCAAACACGCCGATTTTTTGAACCTCTTCGTGCTCCGGGAGAGTGGGTCGCACTGAGGGGTAGGCAAAACAAAGGAACAGCAAAAGCCGCAAGGTTTAGGGCTACGTGTAGCCCCGGCCTTGCGGTTTTTGGTTTTGTATAAAATGCTGAAATTGAAAAAATTTATAAAAACATATCCACTTTTTTCCTTGGAGAACGATATATATTATGGGAGAATTTTTGGTTTTGACTTGCGCAACCAACGGTTGCCCCTGGTGTAAACCGAAAGTGGTTTACTTTTTTGAGAAACTATCTAAAATGGGAGGCAGAATTATCCATGAGCTTACAAGAAAAACTGATTACGCTGAGAAAAGCAAAGAAACTGTCCCAGTTGAGGGTGGCGGAAGCCCTCAGGGTTTCCCGGCAGGCCGTGTCAAAGTGGGAGGCGGGAATTGCCGTGCCGTCCACCGACAACCTAAAATTTTTGAGTGACCTATATGGGGTGTCGGTAGATTATTTATTGGATAGCGGTGCGGACAGACCAGAACCGCCGGAGGAAGAAACCCAGGAGGCCCAAACGCCACCAACAATGGGGAAAAAATTTACCCGCGAGAGGAAACTCATTGTTGTCCTTTCGTGTGCTGTGGTGCTGCTGCTGGCAGCGATGATTTACACTCAAATTCCCCAGGAGACGGAGGACATCCCGGTGCTCCCAATCGAGGAATTGGAGGAGGAAACTGATGATGGCACACCCTATGTAGAGTTCTCTTTGGAGTGGCCATAACCTAGAAACGGGGGGAGGTGAACAGAATGAAGGGGAAGAAAATCCTTTGTACAGTGTTGGCAATGGTTACTGTGCTGGGATGTTCAGGCATCACCGCGTGGGCGGTTGAGGTAGAGCCGGAGGATACCGATGCAGCCGTGGTATTCATGGACACACGGGCAACTGGAAGAATCAACGTGAATATCCCGGCCAACACAAAGGCACGCGTGAGTACAGCCTTCCCGCTGGAAGCGGGGGCGGTGGTGACGGTCAATGCGTCCTATTCCCCCCGGACTGCCAGCGTGGACTTCGGCCTGGTTGGCCCCAACGGCAGCTTCCACTATATCAATGTGACAAATGGGAGCATTAACAGGGGTATCCAGGTGACCCAGCGTGGAAACTATACCTTGCAAATTCGGAATAATTCCGGAAATGCTGTGCAGGTTTCTGGGTTTGTGAATTACTAACCTGGATGTTGGAGAATGGAGGGGAGGGGAGTCCGATGTGGAAATAAATGGATAAGGATAAGGGTTTTACTGCAGAAAAGAAAGGAAAGACAACATGAAAAAGATTTTTATATCAATGATTTTAGCAATCAGTCTTTTGAGTTCACTTGTAGTCCCGGCGTTTGCAGCGAACGAGAACAGTAACACTGTTCCTGATGATGTAATTGAAGCAATTGGACGTGTCGTTAGCACAATGGCGTTTGAAAAAGAAAACTATGGATTTGCGGACGTTGACCTCTCGAAGATTCAAATTGGGGACGTGATTCCTACATATACCCTTCTTGAGGATACGGGTGTCCAAGCTACCCAGGAAACCTTTTACTCCATTCTGGATGAGTTTGATAATCTTATAGCGCTTGCGGCGGTTTTTTCTGATGAAGAGAATGGAACTTATGCGTTCGTGTCGTCTGAGTTGGTTCCTATGTTGAACAGCAGCATAGCTACTGATGGGAATGTTGCATTGGTATATGACGATAGGGGTGTTTATTGTTGGAATGGAACGTCTGCCACTTTGCTGAATTATAATAATGTTATTGAGGGAATAGAGGGACGAGCATCTCTATCTGATATTCCAACGGCAGAACTTTCGATTGTTGAAACAAACCAAGTTGGAGCAACCTGTGAATTGGGGCTTGATCTTGACGCTCCAAGCACAATTGGATATGGTGATGAATCTGCGTATGTTAATGCCCCTGTAATACGCCAGCCTGCGGGAAGTAACTGGTGTTGGGCAGCGTGTATGGCAAGTATCGTTAAACTGGAAAAAAATTTATCGTATAGCTGTAAAACTATGGCAAATAAATATACAACGAACACAGCGGAGGGAGCTAGTATCACTACAGCAAAATCTAGGTTGTTGAATGATTTTTCTTTAGCATTTGCTTTAAACTCAACCAACAATTTAACGCCAATTTTGAATACGTTGGGTAAGGGTCACATTGTATATGGGAGGTTTACTGTCATTGGCGCCGGACATACAATGATTGTACGAGGAATTAACATAGATGGGGGTACATTCTCATATATGGACCCAGAAGCGACAGGTGCCAATTACAAGACAGGAGAAATCCTAAATAGGAGCGGGAGTCATGGAGATTTAGTGGGGTATAATTTTAACGGAAATCTGATGCTTTGGCTAGATGCATATCTTTATAGGTATTGATATGGCGATGGCGTGAAAAGACTTTTGGTGGCCCTTTTCCATTGACTATTCTGCCTATATCCTGTATAATATAAAAAACAATGTATAAAAAATATTTAATGGCGGAAACGAAAAAAGGGATGATCCTATGAACTTTGATATCAAACTTACAAGCATCACCATAAAAAAGCCCTCCGCGCCCCCTGGCTCTGTGAAGCCAGTGGGCGCGGAGGCGGACGACACCCGCGTCACCTACTACAGAGGCGACCCGGAGTTTGACCGCTTTGAGCACGCCCATGACAAGCCGTTCTGGACGCCTACAGACGAAAGAGGGCTGCCCAAAAATTTTGTGGGTCCGGGGTCTATGGGGACATCTGTCTCTGGCATGGACTTAAGCCACCAAGTTTTAGATACCTTTGAACAGTACTACCGAGGCCAAACCAGTGCGTCGGCTGTGGAACAGAAGTTGACCGAGGTTGTGGAGGATTTGAAAACTGCCTACGTCAACAAGGGATATGACCCTGCTGACTTTATGCAAAAGCTCATTGAAGATGTCTATAATATATCGCGGCTGGGAAACGTGCATGGCGCTGCGATAGGCAGTTGGTACGATGGGAAAGAGGTACTCAAGCAGTTCAAGGGGGCCAATGAGTACTCCGGATACTACGTCTATTATGACGCTAAGTATTATTATCAGTCTGAGGACATGAAGGATACTTTGCAAGATATTGCGTGGAAGCTGGCGGAAAAACACGGGGTTACGGAGCTGAACCTTCCCACAAGTTACCCCGACGGAGACGTGCGCAAAGGTCTGTATGAAAACTACAACGCGGCCATCAATGACCGGATGCGCAACGACCAACACATTGGGAATTTCCTCAACGAGGGCTTTGTCCCACCTAAGGATTTCCGCTTCTTCTACCGGATGTATGGCGGGGTCGGCCCCAAGGTTCCGCCACTGCCCGCCCCCACCAATGACATAGAAGGCAACCACGACGACAGCCTGCTGGTTGTCTGGACCAAGAATTGGTCGTATATGGGGCGCATCCCTACGCGTATGAATGCCACGCGATATCCGGCCAGTGTCAACGCCTATGACATCGTCAGCCGCACCGCCGGCAACATCCCCAGGGACGTTGCCGCTGTGCTGCGAAACATGGACTTCTATGCCCAGAACCGGGGGAAGGAATATGAGAGCACACACCCCAGACGCTACCATTAAACACCCATAAAAACAGACCCACTGGCAGGGCCCCGCTGTAAAACGGCAGCGGGGCCCTGGGCGTTTTGGCAGGCCTGGGGCTTTTCTATTGACCACCCTGCCCCCATCCTGTATAATATAGACAAAACAAGGGGGAAAGGGAGGGGAGTCCGATGTGGAAGTGAAAAGGGTCTTCCAGTGAGAACAGGCAGAAAAGAAGAGTCTGAAGCTATGACAGTACATTTCACTGGATATAGAAAAAGACAGGAGTAAACATTAAAAATACAATATCACCATACAAAATAGTAGAATGATGAAAAGAATATCCTCAATAGTATTTATTGTGTGCCTTTGTCTACTGAGTGCCTGCGGCGACGAGTATTGTGTGACAGGGACCATTGCGGAATGCTCGGAGGAGCGGGTGGCAGTTGAGGTAACACACATGACAGACGTGAACGACACAACGGATGTTTCAGGCACTAGGGTGACCTTCCCTCTGTCGGAAACTGGTGTCCCGCCGATTGACGGGGCTGTTGTGGGGGATGTGGTGGAGGTCATTTACCGGGGGAAATTGACCCCCGCTGACAAGGGGGACCTGGATGCCCTGGGGTTCAACTTGGCAACAAAGGAGCTCAGGGCAACGCTTCAAGCCTTTGAGCCGGACTATTTGCTGGTCAGCCCCCTGGAATCAGACCCACTAGCCCAGGAAACCGAGGTTATTAAAGTGCAAATTGATCGAGACGCTCCCCTCAAGGTTCGTGGGGCAGACAAGGGTGATACCCTTCTGATTCCTTACGTTCGGGAATTGGTTCCCGGTTCTCCGCCGCAAGTGGAGGCAATAGACTGGATGATTGAAGTGATTGGATAAAAGATACCCAGGGGTCGCGCTGTGCGGCCCCTGGGCGTGATGTTTCAGTGTTACATGATCTAAAAATATAAACGAATGGATAAAATGCGCCCTTTGAAAGGGCGGGGAGTCCGATGTGGAAGTACCCAGTACATCTACAAATCACAACTTGATGTAATCGGTTAAGGAGGCGACGATGGCAAGAATTTTTTCTATGGCGCTTATTCTGATCCACTGTTTTTGTCCCAGCGTGTACGCGAGCAATTCTAACCATGCCAACGATTTCATAGGAACTGTTGTAGAAGTTTCTGGCGATCGCGTTGTCGTTGCGGTGCCAGATAATCTCTTGGTCCGTCAGATGGCCTTTTCCTTGGAACGGAACAAGCTGAGTAACTACGACGGCGCTGTTGCTGGGGACAGTGTTGTGATTACCTATATGGGGCCGTTGCTTCCTTATTCCGTAGGAGATACCGACGTGCGGTCTTGGGGGGTGGCCAAGAAGGAGATGAATGGAATCTTGCTCTCCCTGGATGAAAGCCAAGTCGTTGTCCAGCCCATGCCGGATGATCCCTTGGCTGGGCAGGTGGAAGAATTGATGTTTTTGCGGAATAACGAGGATTTGAAAAGGGATATTGGGGTTAGTGTAGGGGATTCCGTTTCCGTTACCTATGTCCGCGATGTGATTCCTGGAAATCCACCGCAGATTGAAGCAAAAAACTGGGGTGTTTATGTAGACTTGGATGCTTGGGAAGAAGAACTAATAAAAAACATGGAGGAATCATGATGAAAAAGAAATGAGAATCCCAGAAAATGTTGCAGAAATTATTGCATCATTTTTCGTGAGGGATTTTCAATCTATGCCTGATACCATGTAGACATCAGAAACAGAGATTGCTAATGTTGTAACCATGTATGATGTGGATGGTAGTGTTTCAGCATACTCATGTGAGCTGGAAACGGCAGGAGATGAAACAGGATATGTTGTTATATCTGCATACCCCGACAGCGAGAATGTTATCTTAGAATTTTCTGATACTGCTGCTCCTTTTTTGGCCCCGTTCGGCGATATGTAAGTAGAAGGTTTTTAAGGCCTGCAACGCGTAAGGAGGATTCTTATGATCGATCTGGTTACTTTTGTGAGTGCAGTGCTCTTTCTGGCCACTGGCTATATTCCCGGAGGAAATTCGGAATGTGCAACAGGAACGGTTGTGGCGATTTCGGAGGAAATGGCTGTGGTTGAGATCACGGACCATCCTCTGATATCGGACATCCGGTTTCCCTTCGAGAACACCCTCATGGACCCCAACGACGTCGTCGTGGGGGATCAGGTCAACCTGACCTATGTGCGCAAACTGGTTCCCGCTGACGTCGGGGAGACCGATGTGGGCAGTTGGTGCCTTACACGGAAGTATTTGGACGGCACCGTGGTTTCCATGGACGAAAACCAGGTGGTGGTGCGACCTCTGCCGGAGGACCCTTTGGCGGGACAAGTTGAAACGCTTCGGTTCCTGCGCAACAACAGGGATTTACAGCGGGATATTGGCGTTCAGCCGGGGGATGTGGTTGGCATCTCCTATGTCCGCGATGTGATCCCCGGGAACCCACCGCAGATCGAAGCGGTGAGCTGGGGTGTGTAATGGGAAGTCGGAATTTCACGCCCTGATGCCGAAGGGCCAGAATGCCTATGAGGTGGTGCGGTATTGTGATGCCCTGGGGAAATTTTCCGCTTTGCTGGAAGAGGCCACCGTGTTGCTTCGAGCGGACAATGGAAATTGAGTTGGATGATTGACCACCCTGCCCCCATCCTGTATCATATAGACAAAACAAGGGGGAAAAGGGGAGCTGGTGACGTGATGAGAAAATTTTTAATAAGCTTGCTTCTGCTTGCGCTCGTTCTCTCCGCGTGCGCCCAGGAGGAAACGCTGGCAAAAGAGGGAACACTATGTGGAACCCTGACCGCATTCAAAAGGGAAGGGATTGAGCTTCAGGCGGAAAACGATGCGGCCTATTGTTTTGAACTTCCCCTTGGCCTGGATCTGTCTGCCTTTGCCGTAGGAGACAATGTGTGCGTTGACTACAGGGTAGAGGAAAACCCGGTTGCGTATCACGTTGCGGCGGTGGAACTGGAATGGGGGGAGCTCTTTGTGGTTCGCCCGGATAGCTTTACCATCAGCCTAGGGGGTGGGGCCGCCATGACCTTTGCGTATGGGGAACACATAGATATGGACGCCTTTGAACAAGGAGACCGCCTGTGTGTGGAATATTATGTTGACAACATCCACACCGAGGCCCTTTCGGTTTCAAGGGCGCAAGACGAATAGTATCCCTGTTTGCAGGGCATTTCCTCCATCTTGTTGTCAGAAACCCAAGACGCCCGAAAGGAGGCCTATAATGGACCAATACAACCTGTTTGAGCTGGGGATCATCCTGCTGTTTGGACTGGCGGGGGGACTGCTGATATATGGGCGGCGGGGGCTCCTGCCGGACAGGGAAGCCCGGGCGCGGGGCGTGTTCCTGGCTGGGGGGCTGCTCTGCGGGCTTGTCTGTTGGCTGCGTTTGGATAGTCCGTATTCGTTTCGTACCTATAACGCCGATGATTTCGTATGTCACTATGGCTTCCTGGGGCCGAAGATTGCCATAGTACTGCTGCCCCCGGTGGTACTGCTCCTGGCAGCGGTGCTGCTGTGCTGGAAGACGCGGCGGTTGGCCCAGACGGAGAGTAGGAATGAGATATACCACGGGATGTGGCTGCTCTGCGCTGCGGTCTGTGTGGTGCTGTTTATAGTGGAAACCTATCCGCTGCTGCGAGAGCTGTTGTTCTAATGGGCAGCGTATCATGATAACAACGAGGGGGCTGCGCCGCTATGGCTGCAAGCCCCCTCGTTGTGTTGTGGCAGGCGGGTACGCCCTTCACGACGGCACCCGCCCCAGGGTCCCCACGCTGACCTCCTCCGGGGGTACCCCCAGCATCAGCTGTACCCCGGCGCAGGCCAGCACGTGGAGGGGGGAGGTGTGCCCGCCCCGGGGCAGCAGCAGTTCCTGGCATTCCAGGCAGTCCCCCGCCAGGGTGACCACCTCCCGCTGCAGTGCCAGGCTGATGGCCTCCTCCCCCAGGCTGGACAGGGTCAGGGAGTCCCGGGAGGAGATGCCATAGCTCACCGCCCAGGCGGCAGGGATATCCCCCGCCAGAGGCGACAGCCGCCCCGGCACCAGCAGCGCCCGGCAGGCGGGGGGCGTCACGTCCTTTTCCGCCAAGTCCGGGGAGACCACCAAAAGGTCCGCCGTCTGCCCCGCAGGCAGCTCCCCCACAGGGCACAGTGACACCTGCTGCCGCAGGCCCTCCGGCAAGGTGCCGGAGAGGAAGGTGGAGAGGGCCGGACGGCTCTCTAAGATACCAACGAGATACATAACGCTCCCTCCTTGTTCTTCCCTAAGTATGGCCTGGCAGAGGAGGGTTTATGCGGCAGAATTGACAGTTTCCTGTGGTTTTTGGGCCTTTTTGCAGGGGGGCAACCAGTAGTTGCCCCCAATGTAAACCGAAAGTTGTTTACTTTTTCGAGAAATAATATATATTTTCGGGACATAATCGCTAGGATAGTTTTAATTGTGCGAAAAGCACAAAACAACTTGATTTGTTATGGGTTTTATGATATAATAAAAATATATTGAATTTCATGTTACTGGTAGTGCGAAGGTTTACTAATAATTATGAAACGAATTCCCTTTGTTTTGATTTTTTTGTCTTATCCCTTGTCTTTATTGATGTCGATGCTTTTGACTCTTATAGAAATAGGAATTGGACATTTAGTACTTGGGACAAAGTTAGAAATAATATGGTCATCACTGTACCCCGTTGTTTCTATTGAGAAAGCAAGTATTTTCTTTTTTATCACGTTTAATTTGATTTCACTCTTTTTGCTTTGGGAAAGATGGGAAAAGAGAAAAGCATCTTCTCAAGATGAAAAAGCTGAAAGTGAATAAACGTTGTTTGGCAGGACCTCACTGCGAAGTCACAGTGAGGTCCTGTTTTTGGTAGTTCTTTAACATGAAAAATTCCCCTGGTTCTACCAGGATTATAAAATATCCAAAGTATGAACGATCGTCCCAAACCTCCCTCCTTGAGGGCCGTGCCCCAGTGCGCACACTGGCCGGATGCGCAACGACAACACATTGGGAATTTCCTCAACGAGGGCTTTGTCCCACCTAAGGATTTCCGCTTCTTCTACCGGATGTATGGCGGGGTCGGCCCCAAGGTTCCCCCACTACCCGCCCCCACCAATGACATAGAGGGCCACCATGACGACAGTCTGCTGGTTGTCTGGACCAAGAATTGGTCCTTTATGGGCCGGGTTCCTACGCGCATGAATCCCGTGCTGTACCCAGCCAGCGTCAACGCCTATGAAACCGTCAGACGCGCCGTCTCCAACATCCCCCCGGACATTGCCGCCGTGCTGCAAAACATGGACTTCTATGCCCAGAACCGGGGCCAGGAATATGAGAGCACACATCCAAGGCAATACGCTTAAAACCCTTGATTGCATTCCCATTGGCCTAGGGGGTGACCGCAGTGTTGTTGTGACCCCCACAAGGAAATCACCCGTCACGAGCTGCGCCGTGACACCCTCTTTGGAAAAGAGGGCTTGGGGGTCGGGATTGACAGCGCCTTGCTGCTTGCATATAATAAGTGTGGTGAGGAACCACCATGCAGCGTGTACTTTGTCCCCGGCAGTGGGAAGCCGGTGGTGAAAAAAGTTTAAGCCCCTTGTCTGGAAACAGCAAGGGGCTTAATGTATACAAGGGGAGGCCTGCCCTTATCCGCAGCGCTCCAAAAATACCTTCCCCGCCGCCCGGGCAAAGAGCCGGGCCCCGGCCAGGGCTTCCTCCAAGCTGTTCCCGTGGCTGCCCACCTCCACCAGGAAGGAGCCCTTGGTGAGCTGTTGGTTGAAGCGGGCGGTGCGCAGGGTGATGGGCCGGGCCAGCTGGGGCCAAAGGGAGTTCATCTGCTGCTGCACGGACATCACCAAGGCCAGGTGTTCCGGCCAGTCGGGGAACTCCGCCCCGGCGTCGTCAGACCCCACCAGCATCATCACCTGGGCGGTGGATACCCCGTCCAGCTCTATGACAGGCTTGTAGATGGTGCCGTCGGAGCCCACCAGGGCGTCCCGGTGGATGTCCAGCACCACCTGGATGGTGGGGTGCTGGGCCAAGATGGCCTCAATCCCCGCCCGGGAGCGGGTGTAGGCCTCGTTGTAGGAGGGGTAGTCGTAGAGGGTGGTGTCGTGGATGACATTTAATCCCATTTCCGTGAAAATTCGCGTGATCTCGTCCCCCACCCGTATGATACTATGGGAGGGGTCCGTGGTGCGGGCGGTGCCGCTCTCTGGATAGGGGTCGTCCGGGTTTTGGGCATAGGCCTCTGTGGCGTGGGTGTGCATGATTAGGATTTGGGGCCCCGCCTGGGCGCTGCCCAGGTGGAGGCTGCTGCCCCCTTGGGCAATGGCGTCCAGGTCCACGGTTTTTTCCGTGCGGTTGTACAGGGTGACCCCCTGGCCGTTGAGATAGCCCGTCCCAGACCCGGTGATGGTTTTGGGCTGGATCTGCTCCGGCGTCACCGCGTCCAGCTCCACCTCGTCCTCACCGTCGTCCTCGGCGGTGGTGATCTCCTGGGGCGGCGTCCCCGCCGCCCAGTGGGACAGCAGGGCAGATTCCCCCAGCAGCAGCCGCTGCAGGCGGGGGACCGGCTCGTCCGCCGGGGTGGTTTGGGCGGAGAGGGCGGCAGAAAAGGCGTCCAAGTCGTTGAGGGCCTCCAGGTCGAAGCCGGCGGTGGCAACGGTCATGCCCAGGCCTGCCAGGGCCAATAGGCCCCCCAAGCCCCGCCGCAGCCCCCTGGTGGCGGCCTGCGTTTTTCGTTTCATTTGCATCACGCTCCCGTATCTCCCATGGTATGCGGGGCGGGATGGGGTAAGAACTGGTAGGAGGTGGCTTTTTTGAAGAAGCTGTGGAGCAAGCTGTGGGAGGCAAGGGCTGTGCGCTTCCTGCGGGAGGCCCTGACCCTGTATTTTAGCTGCCGGGCCCCCCAGGCGGCGGCGTGCCTGGCCTATTTCCTGCTGCTGACGGTGTTCCCCATGCTCATCTGCGTGTCCTTCGTCTTGGGGCTGGTGAACATCGACATTGTGAGCCTCATGGAGAGCTTGGGCAGCGTCCTCCCCGACGAGGCCTTGGAGGTCATCAGCAGTTACCTGCGCTATATCTCCTACCGCCAGAGCCCGGGGCTGTTCATTGCGGGGCTGGCGGCGGGGTGGTTCTCTGCGGCGGCGGCCTTCCGCACCATCACCCGGGTGATTTTGGACGTGTATACCGACGTGTCCCAGTCCATGGTCCGGGGGATGGTGGTCAGCGTGGCCTTCCCCCTGGCCCTGCTGCTGACCATCGACCTGTCCATCATTGTGGTGGTCACAGGGCAGCGGACCTTGGAGAGCTTAGGCCAACACCTGCCCTTCCTGGACCAGACCTTGCAGCCCTGGGTGTGGCTGCGCTACCTCCTGCTGTTTTTCATCTTCTACTTATTCGTCCTGGCGGTGTTCGTCATGGCCGCCCCCAAGGGGACGCCCCGGGTGCCCATGATGGTCAGCAGCCTGGTCTGTGCCCTGGCCCTGGTGACGGCCTCCGCCCTGTTTTCCTGGTTCATCGGCCTGTCCTCCCGCTACTCCCTGGTCTACGGCTCCCTGGTGTCCATCATTATCCTCCTGGTGTGGCTGTACTTCTGCGGCCAAATCCTCTTTTTGGGGATTGTGTTCACCAGCGTGTGGTACCGCCGGCGGCCAGACGGAAAACTGGACCTCTGGCGGCATTGGCGGTGAGGAATGGATTGATAGAGGGGGCTGGATGTGGTACAATAAAGGCGTTCCCAGGTATTATGTTCAGACGAAGGGAAGGAGGCTGGCCATGAGCAACCGTGAACGATGCGACGCGATTTTAGACAGCTTCAGCGAGGCCCAATTGGTCAACGTCGCCGCCATGCTCCAAGCCATGCGGCAGACCATTGACGACCTAGAGGATGAGGCCTTTTGCCAGAGGATGATCGAGGACTATGAGCGTGACCCAGATAAGGGAGACCCTATGCCCCTTGAGGATTTTGCCAAGGAGCTGGGGATTCAGCTATGAAATACAGGATTGTCATTGAGCGCCCCGCCCGGAAGTTTATCCAAAAGCAGCCACGGGACCAACAGGAGCGGATCGTGGCCGCACGCTATAAGCTACCCTATGAAGGGGATATCTTTCCCATTCGTGGGCAAAAGGGGCGCTACCGGGTCCGTATTGGCACATATCGGGCCATTTATGACCTTTACCAGGATGTTCTGACGGTCAGTGTAATCAAGGTGGACAATCGGGGCGATGTGTATAAAGGGTTATAATAGAGCAAAAAAGCGGGAGCGATGAGCTCCCGCTTTTTTGTGTTGATGAATAAGCTGTCAATGGCTGGTATCCACAAACACCACGCTGGAATCCCCCTTGCGGGCCTGGTCCAGCACGGCGGCGGACAGCTTTTGGAAGGAGCCGTGGGAGGAGGTGGCGCCGGTGATGGCATTGACCTCCCCTGTGCCCTGGCCCTCTAGGAACTGGCTGGCATAGTTGCGGGTGTACTCGTTGGGATAGGTGCCGTTGGAGTGGAGCATGGTTTGCATGTAGGCATTGTCCCAGCTCTTGATGAAGCCGCTGGCGTTTTCCGCGTTGTACTCCACGGAGATGATGCTCCCGTCCTTGACCAGGATGGTGATATACTCCTTCCAGCCGTGGCTGAACTCGGCGGCCTGGGCGGTGTAGTAGCCGTCCTGGAGGGTATCCTGGCCGCCACAGGCTGTTAGGGGCAGGGCCAGGGCCAACAGCAGGAGAAAACAAAACATCCGTTTCATCGCTTACATTCCTCCTTCAGGACAAATTTGTTCACCTGGGCTTGGAGGGCCTCCGCCTCCCGGGCCAACAGGCCGCTGGACTGCTCCGTGCCGCCGGCGTTTTGCAGGTTCCGGTTGGCGATGGTGGAGATGTTCTCAATGCGCTCCTCCATAACAGACAGGTCCTGTTCCTGGCCCTCCACCGCGGCCACCAGGTGGTCGGCGATGGTGCTGATCTGGCCGGTGACCCGGGAGATGGCTTGGAGGGAACCGGCGGTGTCAGCGGTGAGGATCACCCCGGTCTGGATGATGTCATGGGTGCTGCCGATCATCTGGGTGGCCCGCTGGGCAGCCTGGGCGCTGCGGGCGGCCAACCGCCGCACCTCCTCCGCCACCACGGCGAAGCCCTTCCCGGCGCTCCCGGCCCGGGCGGCCTCCACCGAGGCGTTGATGGCCAGGATGTTGGTCTGGAAGGCGATGTCCTCAATGTCCTTGGAGATCTGGGTGATCTCCTGGGCGTTGCCGCTGATGTCGTCCATGGCGTTGGACAGGGCGGACATGTGGGTGTTGGCCTCCTGGACCCGCTGGGCAATCTCGGCGGATTTGCCCCGGGTCTGGCCGCTGCTCTCAATGACGTTGGAGAGGCGCTCCTTCGCCCGGTGGACCTCCTGCACCAGGGCCTGGGTGGACTGGGTCTGCTCCACCGAGGCCTGGTGGAGCTGGCTGGACTGGCTGTTGAGCTCCTCAGACATATCTGCCAGCCGGGCGGCGGCGGCCCGGAAGCCCACGATGGTCTCGTTGATGGACTGGATGATGGTGCCCAGGCTGGCGCGGATCAGGGCGAAATCCCCCTTGTAATCCACCTGGGGCTCCACTTGGAGGTTGCCCCCGGCCACCTGGGTGAGCACTTGCTGGATGTCTGAAATGTAGCGGTTCACGCTCTCCACAGTGGTGTCCAGGGTCCGGGTGAGGACTTCCAGCTCGTCGCCGGAGCGGACAGGGACCACCGCTGCGTGGAGGTCCCCGTCGGAGAGGGCCACCATCCGCCCGGTTACCCCCTTCACCGGGCGGGAGATGGATTGTGCCAGGCGCAGCACCAGCAGGATGGACACCACCAGCACCACCAGGGTGGCCGCCACCGCCACCAGCATGGCCCCGTTGATCATGGAGCTATAGTCCGCCTTGGGGATTTGGATCACCAGGGACCACTGGGTCCCCCGGATGGGGGAGAAGGCCACCAGCATGGTCTCCCCGTCCACGGGGAACTCCGCCGAGCCGGTCTCGTCGGTGACGATGCGCTCCATGGCCTCCTGGTTGTCGCCGCTGAGCTGGCCCAGGGTGCCGCCCCCTTGGACCAGGGCCTGGTCCGGGTGGCCGGTGATGGTGCCGTCGTGGCCGACCATATAGGCGGTGCCGTGGCGGCCCAGGTTGATGCTGCTGATGACATCGTTGAGGGTATCGTATTTATACACGCCCACCAGGTACAGGACGGTTTCCCCACCGGCCTTGACGGGCATGCCCATGGTGACGCCCAGGCTGCCCTGGAAGCGGGTGGAGCTGTCGGTGGTGAGATTGTCTGTCTCTTGGAGCAGGGAGAGGAAGCTGCCGTCCAGCTGCTCCGGTGCGCCGCTGATGCCCTGGACCAGCCGACCGTCCAGGCTGTACAGGGCGATGGTGTGGAGTTCATAGATTTCGGCGGCCTCTGCCAGCACCGCCTGGCGGCTGCTCCGGGGGTCGGCGTCGCCGGTGGGGGCCATACGGGGGTCCCCCGCCACGGTCATCATCCGGTCTGCCAGCATGTGGATGTTGGCCTCCACGGTCTTGGCGGACTGCCGGGCCATGGGCTGTAGGCTGTCCAACAGGATGTTGTTGGCCAGAAATTGCATGGAAATGGCCATGATCACGCAGCAGATGACCACCAAAATCAGGATGTTAAGGGTGGTGTTTTTCAGGATCCTCCCATTGAGGCTCCGTCTGGTCTCCCGGCTGTGGGAGTGTGTCTGTTTCCCAGCCACGGTTTGATCGCTCCTTTTCCTGCGCGGGGCAAGGGGTCAGAGGATCCGGGGGAGAAGGGCTGCGCCCCTGGCTGCCGCGCTGATGATGGTGACAGAATCTATGTCTGTTCGCCCCGTAGTATACCACAGTCTCCGCCGGGAAGGAAGCCCCCTTTTCCCAAAATCAAGGGAGAAAAACCGGGGGCCTGGCGGGGCCTCCGCCCCCTGGCAGATACGACAAGGTTCCTCCTTGTAACCGGGGGAAAACTATGGTATAATATTTCATCACACTACACTTCCACCCCGGCCGCCCCGGCGGCCCAAGCCCATGGAGGCGCAATGATGCAACAGAGCTTTACCAAAACAGTATCCAGCCTGACGGATACCGGGATGCGGGTGATGCTCGTCACCTGCCTGGTCTTTGCCGGCCTCACGGCGATGTTCAATCCCTGGCTGTCCTTGGGGGAGGTGGCCGCCCTGGTGGGGGTGTGCCTGGTGCTGCGCGCCAGTGCGGCCCGGCGCAGGAGTGCCCTGCTGTCCTACCTGGACACGGTGACCAGCGACGTCAACTGTGCCTCCCGCCAGACCATGATCGCCTCCCCCCTGCCCATCCTCATCCTGCGCCCGGACGACGAGGAGATCATTTGGAGCAACAGCCGCTTCCTCCGGCTCACAGGGGATAAGAACCACATCTTCGAGACCAAGCTCTCCGCCCTGGTGCCCAACTTCCAGACCCAGTGGCTGCTGGACGGCAAGCACCTGTGCCCCGAGCCGGTGCAGGTGGGGGAGCGGTACTATCTGGTCTACGGCAACCTGGTGTGCGTGGAGGGGGAGAGCGAGTTTTTGGCCACCACCTACTGGGTGGACATCACCCGCTACGCGGGCATCGACGAGAAATACCAGCGCAGCCGCCAGGTGCTGGGCATCATCCAGGTGGACAACTACGACGACCTGGCACGGGGCCTAGAGGAAGGGGAGCGCTCCGCCCTGCGCTCAGAGATCAACAACCATATCGCCGACTGGCTGGACCCAGTGGGGGGGATGCTGTGCCGCTACAGCCGGGACCACTACCTCTTCCTGCTGGAAACCGGCAGCTTGCAGGAGCTGCAGCGGAAAAAGTTCGCCATCCTGGACGACATCCGCCGGGTGCAGAGCCCCAACGGCGTGGCCGCCACCCTGTCCATCGGCCTGGGCCTGAGCGCCCCGGACCCCAAGACCCTGTTCCAATATGCCTCCCTGGCCCTGGACATGGCCCTGAGCCGGGGCGGGGACCAGGTGGTGCTGAAAAACGGCGACAGCTTCTCCTTTGTGGGGGGGCGGTCCAAAGAGGTGGAGCGGCGCACCAAGGTGAAGAGCCGTGTGGTCGCCTCCGCCCTCTCCGAGCTGATGGCGGGCACCCAACAAGTGCTCATCATGGGCCACAAGTTCCCGGACCTGGACGTGGTGGGGGCTGTGGCGGGGGTGTGCGCCCTGGCCCGGAAGCGGGGGGTGAGCGTCCACGCGGTGAAGGCCCCCGGCCCGTACCCAGCCCAGGACATGGCCCGGAGCCTGATGGCCCTGCCGGAATACAAGGGGGTGTTCCTCCCCGCCGAAGAGCTGCGGCACCTGGCGGGGCCCAACACCCTGCTGGTGGTGGTGGACACCAACCGCCCCGAACAGACCCAGGACCCGGAGCTGCTCAAAACCGGGGCCCGGGTGGCGGTGATCGACCACCACCGCCGGGCGGCCTCTTACATCGAGAATCCGGCCCTGAGCTTCCACGACCCCTACGCCTCCTCTGCCAGCGAGCTGGTGACGGAGCTGGTCCAATACGCCCTGGACAGCGGCGACCTGCTGCGCACCGAGGCGGAGGCCCTGCTCTCGGGCATCGTGCTGGACACCAAGAGCTTCACCATGCGCACCGGCAGCCGGACCTTTGAGACGGCGGCCTTCCTGCGCAAGTCCGGGGCGGACATCAACCAGGTCAACCGCCACTTCCAGAACGGCCTAGAGGATACCCTGCAAAAATACAGCATCATCCAGAGCGCCCAGACCTACCGGGACAACATCGCCATCGCCTCCACCGCCGCCAAGGTGGAGCGGATCATCGCCGCCCAGGCGGCGGATGAGCTGTTGAAGATTGCGGGGGTGGACGCCTCCTTCGTGCTCTTTGCCGAGGCGGGGCAGCTCTACCTCTCCGCCCGCTCCCGGGGGGATGTGAACGTCCAGGTGATCTGCGAAATGCTGGGGGGAGGCGGCAACGCCGCCACCGCCGGGGCCCAGTTCCCCGGCCAGACCATGGAGCAGGTGCTCCCCGCCCTCACCGGGGCCATCGACCAGTATTTCGACGAGGACAGCTAACCCAGGGGCCGGGCCGCCATTGGCGGCCCCTACCATAGAAATCAAAATAGAAAGAAACCACAATCGAATGGAGGACATGAACGATGAAAGTCATTTTACAGCAGGATGTGAAGGGCCAGGGCAAGCGGGGGCAGTTGGTAAACGTCTCCGACGGCTACGCCCGGAACTTCCTGTTCCCCAAAAAGCTGGCCGTGGAGGCCAACGCCGAGAACGTGAACACCATGAAGATGCAGGACAAGGCCAAGAAGGCCCAGATGGCCGCGGAGAAGGCCGAGGCAGAGGCCGTTGCCAAGCAGCTTAAGGACGTGGTGGTGAAAATCCCCGCCAAGGCCGGGGCCAACGGCCGCCTCTTCGGGGCGGTGACCTCCAAGGAGGTCTCCGACGCCCTGCAGGCCCAGCACGGCATCGCCGTGGCCAAGACCAAGATCGTCCAGGAGGAGCCCATCAAGGCCTTTGGGGCCTACCAGCTCAAGTGCAAGCTGGGCTATGAAATCTCCGGCACAGTGCATGTGGAGGTTTTGGAAGAAAACTAAGGGGATCGGGAGGTGAACATCCATGGACGAATCCCTGCTGCTGCGGCAGATTCCCCACAGTGTGGAGGCGGAGCAATCCGTCCTGGGCGCCATGCTCATCGACCCCCGCTGCATCCCCGACGTGGTGGAGGGGCTCACCGGGGAGGACTTTTACCTGAAAGCCAACCGGGAGATTTACCAGACCATCTATGGCATGTTCAACTTCTCCGCCGCCATCGACCCGGTGACGGTGTTGGAACAGATGCGCCGCGATGGCGTCTATGACGAGGCCAACTCCCGGAGCTATATCCTCCAACTTATGGAGATTACCCCCACGGCGGCCAACGTCATGGAGTACGTGCGCATCGTCAAGGACAAGTCCCTGCTGCGCCGGGTGTATGACACCGCCGGGGAGCTGACCTCCCTGGTCCAAGAGGGGGGCGAGAGCGCCCAGGCGGTGCTGGACTTGGCGGAGCAGCGGATTTACGCCATCCGCCAGGGCCGCAGTGCCCAGGGCTTGGAGCCCTTGAGCAAGATTCTGGTGGACGTGTGCGACCGCCTCCAAGAGCTCTCCGCCTCCGGATCGGAAATCCCCGGTATGGCCACCGGCTTTGGGGACCTGGACCGGACCCTCACAGGGTTCCACCCCACGGAGCTGGTCCTCCTGGCCGCCCGGCCGGGCATGGGCAAGACCTCCTTCGCCCTGAACATCCTGCTCCACGCGGGGAAGTTCTCCAAAAAGGCGGTGGTGTTCTTCTCCCTGGAAATGAGCCGGGAGCAGTTGGCCACCCGGCTGCTGTCCAGCGAGGCCTTTTTGGACAACAAAAAACTCATGACCGGGCGCTTAAACCAGGACGATTGGGATAAGGTCACCCTGGCGGCCACCGCCCTGTCCCATACCTCCATCTACATTGACGACAACCCCAGCCTTTCCGTGGCGGACATGAACGCCAAGTGCCGCCGGATGGAGAACTTGGGGCTGGTCATCATCGACTATTTGCAGCTGATGCAGTCCTCGGGCATGGGCCGCAGCTATGCCGGGGAAAACCGGCAGCAGGTGGTGGCGGATATCAGCCGGGCCTTAAAAATCATGGCCAAGGAGCTGCGGGTACCGGTGCTGTGCCTGTCCCAGCTCTCCCGTGCCAACGAGAGCCGGTCGGACAAGCGGCCCATGCTCTCGGATTTGCGGGAGTCCGGGGCCATTGAGCAGGACGCCGACGTGGTGATGTTCCTCTACCGGGAGGACTATTACAATAAGGACAGCGACAAGCACAACCAGGCCGAGTGCATCATCGCCAAGAACCGCCGGGGGGAGACCACCACCATCCCCCTCCAATGGCTGCCGGAGTTCACCACCTTCTCTTCTGTGGAAAACAACTATGAAGAGCCCTACTGAGCTCCCCCGCCAGGTGCTGGCCTTTGGGGACGGCTTTGGGATGTTCCCCCAGGGAGGGACCATCCTGTGTGCCCTCTCGGGCGGGGTGGATTCCATGGCCCTGCTCACCCTGCTGCTGGCGCTGGCGGAAGGGCGGGGGCTGAGGATTCACGCCGCCCACTACAACCACCAGCTCCGAGGGGCGGAATCCCAGCGGGACGCGGCCTTTGTCCAGGACTGGTGCCGGCGGCAGGGGGTCCCCCTGCACCTGGGCCAAGGGGACGTGGCCGCCCAGGCCGCCCGGACAGGCCGGGGCATTGAGGACACCGCCCGTCAGCTGCGCTACGTCTTTTTGGAGCGCACCGCCCAGGGCTTGGGGGAGGGCACGTTGATTGCCACCGCCCACAATGCCAATGACAACGCCGAGACGGTGTTGCTCCACCTGCTCCGGGGCAGCGGCCTGGACGGCCTGACGGGCATCCCGCCCCGGCGGGGCAGGCTGTGCCGCCCCCTGTTGGAGTGCCCCCGGGAGGTGTTGGAGGCATATTTGGCCGCCCAGGGGGTCCCCCACGTGGAGGACAGCTCCAACGCCGACGTGACCTATCGCCGCAACCTGCTGCGGCGGGAGGTGATGCCGGTGCTGGAACGCCTGAACCCCAGCTTTTCCCGCCGCCTGGCGGCGAACCTGCGCCACCTGCGGGCGGACCGGGACTGTTTGGACGGCCTGGGCCAGGCGCTGGTTCAAGGGGGAGAGCGGACGCAGGAAGGGATTGCCCTTTCCGTCCAAGCCCTCCGGGAGGCCCCCCGCCCGGTGGCCATCCGGGGGGTGAAGGCGGCGTTGGCGGCGCTGGGCCGCTGGGAACACAGCGCCGCCCATTTGGAGGCGGTGGTGGAGCTGGCCCTGGGGGATAAGCCCTCCGGGCAGATAGACCTGCCCCAGGGGCTCCGGGTGCGGCGGCAATACGGCCGCCTGCTCTTTGCCCTGGGGGAGGCAGAAGCGCCGCCGCCGCCTATGGAGCTCCCCGGCCCCGGCCAGTACCACTGGGGGGATTGGACCCTCCGCATCACCCCCGCCACCTGCCCGGTGGAAGGGGAGGGGTGGTATCTCCGGGACCCGGTGTTCCCCCTGACCCTCCGCCCCCGGCAGACCGGGGACCGGCTCAAGCTCCCCCGGCGAGGGGAAAAGAGCTTGAAAAAGTGGTATATCGACGAGAAGATTCCAAAAGCCCAGCGGGACAGCCTCCCGGTGCTCTCCGACGCCCGGGGGATGCTGGCCGCGGCAGGGCTGGGGCCCCATGCCCCCCGGCTGGCAGCGGCAGGGGAGGCGGCGGTGTGTCTCGTCCTAGAGAGAAAGAAGATAGAGAGGAAGGAACAGCAGCGATGATGGAAGAAGATATGAAGGCGATCCTCTATACCAAGGAAGAAGTGGCGGCGCGTATCCAGGCCATGGGGGAGCAGCTCACCCGGGACTACCAGGGGGAGCTGCCCCTGGTGGTGGGGGTCCTGCGGGGCTCCTTCATCTTTATGGCGGATTTGGTGCGCAGCATCCAGACCCCCCTGGAGCTGGACTTCGTGGCCGCCTCCTCCTATGGCTCCTGGGCGGTGAGCACCGGGACGGTGGAGATGCGCCTGGACCTGGAAAAGGAGATCATCGGGCGGCATGTGCTCCTGGTGGAGGACATCTTGGACACCGGGCGTACCCTGTCCAAGCTGGTGACGGAGCTGAAAAAACGCCACCCCGCCTCCCTGAAGCTCTGTGTGCTCCTGGACAAGCCGGAGCGCCGGGTGACGGAGATCGAGGCAGATTACGTGGGCTTCACGGTGCCCGACGAGTTTGTGGTGGGCTGCGGCCTGGACTTCAACCAGAAGTACCGCCAGCTCCCCTACATCGGTATTTTGAAACCCAGCATTTACCAATGATGCAGCAAAAGGATGTGATGGATTGAAGCGAAATGCAAGCCCCCTGCGGGCTCTGATTATGGTGGCCTGCCTGTTGGCCCTGGTGTTCTGCGTCACCACCCTGTTCCGGGACTCCAACGATAAGCCGGAGTACAGCTATGGGGAAATCCGGGACCTTTTCGAGCAGGAAAAGGTGATGGAGGTGAAGGTGGAGGAGGATACCCTCACCCTGTTCCTGCGGGAAGCGGTGAACGGCAGCCATACGGTGACCTATTCCCTCTACAATTTCCAGCTCTTCTATGATGATTTCAACGACCTCCTGGTGGAGCAGTACCGCCAGGGGATCATCAAGCACTATGATTACCCCGACAGCCCCTCCCCCACCTGGCTCAGCGGCATTCTCACCTGGGCGGTGATCCTGGTGGTGGTGGCGGTGCTGTGGTACTTCCTCTTCCTGCGCCGGGCCCAAGGGGGCGGCGCAGGCGTAGGGGGCGCCAGCCAGTTCGGCAAGGCCAGGGCCCGGACCCTGGCAGAGAGCGGCCGCAGCGTGACCTTCTCCGATGTGGCCGGGGCCCAGGAGGAGAAGGAGGAGCTGGCGGAGGTGGTGGACTTCCTGCGCCAGCCGGACCAGTACACCAAGCTGGGGGCCCGGATTCCCAAGGGCGTGCTGCTGGTGGGCCCTCCGGGCACCGGTAAGACCCTGCTGGCCCGGGCTGTGGCAGGGGAGGCAGGCTGCCAGTTCCTGTCCATCTCCGGCTCGGACTTCGTGGAGCTCTATGTGGGCGTGGGCGCCTCCCGTGTCCGGGACCTCTTCGACCAGGCCAAGAAAAACTCCCCGGCCATTGTGTTCATCGACGAGATCGACGCCGTGGGCCGCCAGAGAGGCACCGGCCTGGGGGGCGGCCACGACGAGCGGGAACAGACCCTGAACCAGCTGCTGGTGGAGATGGACGGCTTCTCCTCCAACGAGGGCGTGATTGTCCTGGCGGCCACCAACCGGGCGGATATCTTAGACCCCGCCCTGCTGCGCCCGGGGCGCTTTGACCGCCAAGTCTATGTAGGCCTGCCGGACATCAAGGGCCGGGAGGAAATCCTCCGGGTCCACGCCCGGAACAAGGCCCTGGGGGATGATGTGGACCTGCACACCATCGCCAAGGCCACCGCGGGCTTCACCGGGGCGGATTTGGAAAACCTGCTCAACGAGTCCGCCCTTCTCACCGCCCGGGCACACCGGCCCTTCATCCGTATGGACCTGGTCCATGAGGCCATGTTGAAGGTCATTGCCGGGCCGGAGAAGAAGAGCAAGGTGGTCTCGGACCGGGCCAAGCGGCTCACCGCCTACCATGAGGCAGGCCACGCCGTGGTCATCCACGAGTTGGAGACCCAGGACCCGGTGCATCAGATCACCATCATCCCCCGGGGCGCCGCCGGGGGCATGACCATCTCCCTGCCGGAGGAAGATAAGGCCTATCAGGCCAGAGGGGAGCTGCAAGAGAGCATCTCCACCCTCCTGGGTGGCCGGGTGGCGGAGGAATTGGTGCTGGGGGATATGTCCACCGGCGCCTCCAACGACCTCCAACGGGCCACCGCCATTGCCCGGAGCATGGTGATGAAATACGGCATGAGCGACCGCCTGGGGGCCATCTCCTACGACAGCGACCAGGAGGTGTTCATTGGCCGGAGCATGTCCCAGGCCCGGAGCTACTCCGAAGAGGTGGCAGGGCTCATCGACGAGGAGGTCAAAAAACTCCTGGACCAGGGCTACCAGCGCTGCCAGGAAATCCTCAACAGCCACCGGGAAGAGCTGGAACGCACGGCGGAGTATTTGTTGGAGTTCGAGACCATGTCCGCCGAGGACTTCGCCCTGGTGTTCGACGACCCGGAGGCCCTAGAGCTGCGCAAGGCAGAGGAACGGGAGGAACGGGAGAAACGAGCCCAGGTGGAGGCCCAGGAGCGGGAGCGGATGAAAGCCCAATGGGAAGAGGAGACCGCCAAGCGCCTGCGGGCCGCGGACGAATTGATCAAGGATCACGTCCAGCTGCCGCCTTTGGATGAGGAACCACCAGCCAAGGACAGCAAGGACGACCAGCCGCCGGACCCGTTTTGAGGAAATAGAATAAGAAACCGAGAGGGCCGCACACAAGCGCGGCCCTCTCGGTTTGTCTAGCCTTAGGAGAACCAAGGCCGGGAAGCCCCTTGTCTTTTGATAGCATTTATGCTATCATGTGGGTACAAAAGCAAAGCCGAATTGGAGCACATAAACTGATGTATACCGTGGAATTTTACGAAACAGAGGACGGCAATTCTGAGCTCTGGACATTTCTGGAAACCCTGCGGAAAAAAGCTGCCACCAGCAAAGATGCCCGCATCCAGTATAAGCAGATCAGCCTATACATCCAATTGCTTCAGGACAATGGCACCCGTCTAAACGAAAGCATCACGAAGCACCTTCAGGACGGCATCTGGGAACTGCGTCCTGGCAGGAACCGCATCGTCTATTTCTTTTATGAAAACGATACCTTTGTCCTGCTGCATTCATTTCTCAAAAAAACCCAAAAGACACCAAAGCGTGAACTGGACCGCGCCAAAGCGGAACGCGCCGACTATCTGGCCAGGAAGGAGCGAGAGCAGAATGAAAACGTGGAATGATTACAAGGAGCATGTAAAAGCAGTTGACCCGGATTTTGCCAAGGACCTGGAGGAGGTGGAGGGAATTTCTGCCATCGTCAGTGCCATGGTGGCACAGCGCACTGCGCTGGGCCTGAGCCAGCGGGACCTGGCTGCGGTGTGTGGGATTCCCCAATCCTCTGTGGCCCGGATCGAAGCCTGCAAAACCACGCCCAACCTGGGAACATTGCTGAACATCCTTCAGCATCTTGGACTGCAATTGACGGTAACACCTGCGAACTAAGACCAAGCGGCAAAAAAGACGTTTTGCATGAGCGCGTGTTCTGTGAATGCAGCCAACATAAAGACGAGGAATGTAGCGCAGATCGACCAGATTTGTATAGACTTTGCCGTAGAAAGTTTCATTCTCTATGCCCCCCTTTATCGTATCTTACTATGATACATGATACCTTAAAATGGTGGGGAGAGCAACGGGTGATTTGTGGAAGGTGACGGAAACTGAAAGAGAGCAACAAAACAAAGCCCGTGGGAAGCGCTTCCCACGGGCTTTGCTTATTGTACCACCAACGTCCCCTCCACGCAATCCACCGTGAGGGTGGTGCCGGGGAGGATGTCCTCGGCGATGAGCTTCCGCCCCACCAAGGTCTCCACACTGTGCTGCAAGAAGCGGCGCAGGGGCCGGGCACCGTAGAGGGGGTCATAGCCCTGCTCCACCACGTAGGCCTTGGCGGCAGGGGTGAGGGACAAATGGAGCTGTTTGTCCGCCAGCCGCCGTTCCAGATTGCCCAGGAGCAGCTCCACAATGGCGGTGATGTCCCCCTTGCTCAGGGGCTTGTAGCACACCACCTCGTCCAGCCGGTTCAAGAACTCCGGCCGGAAGGTGGCCTTTAGAAGCTGGTCCACCTGGACCTTGGCCTCTGGGGAAATCTCCCCATCGTCCCCTATGCCATCCAGAAGGAACTGGGAGCCCAGGTTGGAGGTCAAAATGAGGATGGTATTCTTGAAATCCACCGTGCGCCCCTGGCTGTCGGTGATGCGCCCGTCGTCCAGGACCTGCAAGAGGATGTTGAACACGTCCGGGTGTGCCTTTTCAATTTCGTCAAAGAGCACCACAGAGTAGGGCTTGCGCCGCACCGCCTCGGTGAGCTGTCCCCCCTCCTCATAGCCCACGTACCCCGGCGGGGCCCCGATGAGCCGGGAGACAGAGAACTTTTCCATATACTCCGACATGTCAATGCGCACCAGGTTCCGTTCCGAGTCGAAGAGGGCCTCTGCCAGGGTCTTGGCCAGCTCCGTCTTGCCCACGCCGGTGGGGCCCAGGAAGAGGAAGGAGCCGATGGGCTTGTCTGGGTCGGCGATACCGGCGCGGCTGCGCAAAATGGCCTCGCTCACCAGGCGCACCGCCTCCTCCTGCCCCACCACCCGCTGGTGGAGGATGTCCTCTAAGTGGAGCAGCTTTTCCCGCTCCCCCTCCATGAGCCGGGCCACGGGAATGCCCGTCCAGCGCTCAATGATCCGGGCAATCTCCTCCTCTGTCACCTTGTCCCGGAGCAGGGACGCGGCCTTGCGGCTGGCAGCCGCCTGTTCCTCCACCTCCAGGGCCTGGCGCAGCGCCGGGATTTTGCCGTATTGCAGCTCCGCCGCCCGGTTCAGGTCGTATTCCCGCTGGGCCTGCTCCAAGGCGGCGTTGGCGGATTCCAGCTCCGTGCGCAGCCGCTGGACCTTGCCAATGGCCTCCTTCTCGTTGTCCCACTGGGCTTTCTTGGCGTTGAAGGCCTCCCGCATGTCCGAGAGCTCCTTTTGAATCTCCGCCAAATGCTCCTGGGACAGGGCATCCGTCTCCTTCTTTAACGCCGCTTCCTCTATCTCATGCTGGATGATCCGCCGCTGAATCACATCCAGTTCCGTGGGCATGGAGTCAATCTCCGTGCGGATGAGGGCACAGGCCTCGTCAATCAGGTCAATGGCCTTGTCCGGCAAAAAGCGGTCGGTGATATAGCGGTTGGACAGGGTGGCGGCGGCGATGATGGCCCCGTCCTGTATCTTCACCCCGTGGAACACCTCATAGCGCTCCTTCAGCCCCCGCAGGATGGCCACCGTGTCCTCCACCGAGGGTTCGTTCACCTGCACCGGCTGGAACCGCCGCTCCAAAGCCGCGTCCTTTTCAATATACTGCCGGTACTCATTCAAGGTGGTAGCCCCGATGCAGTGGAGCTCCCCCCGGGCCAGCATGGGCTTGAGCAGATTCCCCGCGTCCATGGCCCCCTCGGTTTTCCCAGCCCCCACAATGGTGTGGAGCTCGTCAATGAACAGAAGGATACGCCCCTCAGAGCCCTTTACCTCGTTGAGTACCGCCTTTAAGCGCTCCTCAAACTCCCCCCGGTACTTGGCCCCGGCCACCAGGGCACCCATGTCCAGGGCAAAAATGGTCTTGTCCTTCAAGGAGGCGGGGACATCCCCCTTGACAATCCGCTGGGCCAAGCCCTCGGCAATGGCCGTCTTGCCTACCCCAGGTTCCCCGATGAGCACAGGGTTGTTTTTCGACTTCCGGGAGAGAATGCGGATGACGTTGCGAATCTCGTCGTCCCGGCCAATCACCGGGTCCAGCTTGTTGGCCCGGGCCCGCTCCACCAGGTCCGTGCCGTACTTCTGCAACGCGTTGTAGGTCTCCTCCGGGTTGTCCGAGGTCACCCGCTGGCCGCCCCGGATGGCCGCCAGGGCCTGCAATACCTTCTCCCTGGTAATCTGGTACTGAGAGAACAACCCCGCCAGTTCCCGCCCGGCGGCATCCAGCAGCCCCAGGAAGAGATGTTCTACGGAGATAAATTCATCCTTCATCTCCCCGGATACCTGCTCCGCCCGGTTCAGGGCCTTGTCCGTTTCCGCCGAGATGTAAACCTTCCCCGCCTCCCGGGCGGTGCCGGCCACCTTGGGCTGGCGGTCCAACAGGTCCCCGGCGGCGGCCATGAGGGAGGGGAGGGTAAGCCCCATACCAGTGAGCAGTTGGGGGATGAGCCCTGCCTCGTCCTGGAGGAGGGCGCAGAGCAGGTGGATCTGCTCGATTTGTGGATTGCCGTATTCCTGGGCCAGGGATTGGGCGTCCCGGATGGCCTCGGCGGATTTTTGGGTGAGTTTTTCTGCGGTCATAAGAGCACACTCCTTCCAGGATGATAAAGATTAAAGTTTTCGTCCACCTTTTTCAAAAGGTGGCGGAGTGCAGGGGCAGAGCCCCTGCCGGGTGCGGGCAGCGCCCGCAATCGCCGATGTTCCGTAGGAACGAGGCCCCCTCCCCCGGGAAAACAAAGTCCCTATAACAAAGGGCGGCGAAGGCGTTACCCTTCCACCGCCCCTTGCCGTTTAGAAAGAGAGAGGATTAAGAGACTATCAAAACAAGTGGTGTCACGCTCCGCCGGTTCGCGACGCGGTTCTAAGCTTCTGCGCTCCGGCAAACCCATCCAGGCCATTGCATGGCCCTCCTTGGGCTTTGCCTGCGCTCCGAAGCTTAGCCCGCTGCTCACGACGGCTCCGCGCTTCGTCAGGTGATTGCAATCTGCCGCCGCTCCGGCTGGACAGGCACCTTCTTAGGCAGGGTCAGGGACAAAATGCCATTCTCATAGCTGGCGGAGATGGCGCTCTCGTCGATCCCCGTCACGTCGAAGGTCCGGGCAAAGGAGCCGTACCGCCGCTCCCGGCGGATGTAGTTGCCCTTGTCGTCCTTCTCGCCGCTTTCCTCCTTGTGCTGGGCCTTGATGCTCAGGATGTTGTCCTTCAGATCCAGCTGGATGTCCTCCTTGCCAAAGCCCGGCAGCTCCGCTTCCAGGAGGAATTTGTCCCCCTGGTCCCGGATGTCCGTACGGAAGGCGGGGAGGGTGGCGTTGGTGCTGCCAAAAAATTTCTTCTCAAAGTTGTCGAAGATGTCAAAGAAGTTGTCGTCTCTGCGTTCAAAGGGAATCATACCAAACATACTATCATGTCTCCTTTTTCTATATTCGGTCCGGCAGAGTTGCCGGTGGGCCTCATGGTGTGGCTTGCAGTCAGAACCGGGGAGTGCTGAGCCTCGCTCCGGTTTCACTGGCTTGTGTCCCGACTACGTGAGATATCTTACTGCGATTTTATGAATAAAGTAAGATAAAAATGTGTCTAAATTGTAAATGTTAGCACTCTAAAGTATTGAGTGCTAATTTGGGTGCGGGGCATGCAATGGCTGGGGGGCAAACATTTCCGCCGTTGTTCTGACGGGGCCTTTGTGGTATACTATAGAACCAGTGATACCAAGTGGCCCTGAGCTAGGATATCCTCAGGGCCCGGACTTTATCTCTGGAAGTTTTACTTTTTCAATATAGAACGGAGGAAGCAACCCATGGCAGGATTGTCACAACGAATGGTGGCCCTGGGCACGGCCCGGTCGGAAATCCGGGAGGCCTTTGCCTTTGCCCAACAGCGCATTGCCCAGGTGGGGGCGGAGCAGGTGGAGGATTTCTCCCTGGGCAACCCCAGCGTCCCCGCCCCGGAACTGGTGCGCCAGACGGCCCAGGCCCTGCTGGATGAGATGGACCCAGTGGCCCTCCACGGCTACACCCCCGCCCAGGGGGACGCCGGCGTCCGGGCCGCCCTGGCGGCGGACTTGAACCGCCGCTTTGGCACAAGCTACGATAGGGACTGCCTCTATTTGACCTGCGGCGCCGCCGGGGCCCTGTGCTGCGCCCTCCATGCCCTGTGCTGTCCAGGGGATGAATTCCTCACCATTTCCCCCTACTTCCCCGAATACAAGGTCTTTGTGGAGAGCGCCGGGGGGACCCTGGTGGAGGTCCCCGCCCGGCGGGAGGATTTCCAAATCGACTTTGCCGCCCTGGAAGCTGCCCTCAACGAAAAGACCAAGGCGGTGCTCATCAACAGCCCCAACAACCCCACCGGGGCGGTGTACCCCAAGGCCGCCATAGAACGGCTGGCGGCGATGCTGGGGGAAAAGAGCCAGGAATTTGGCCATACCATTTACCTGATCTCTGACGAGCCCTACCGGGAAATCGTCTACAGCGACGCCCCCCCGCCCTGGGTGCCGGATGCTTACGGCAACACCCTGGTGTGTTATTCCTATAGCAAATCCCTCTCCCTGCCAGGCCAGCGCATGGGCTATGTCCTGCTGCCCCAGACGGTGGAGGACTTCCCCCTGCTCTATGCCGCCCTGTGCGGGGCGGGACGGGCCCTGGGCTACGTCTGCGCCCCCAGCCTGTTCCAGTTTGTGGCGGCGCGCTGTACCGGGGTGTTTTCGGACCTGAGCATTTACCGGCAAAACCGGGACAGCCTCCTCACCGCCTTGCGGGGGATGGGCTACACCTGCGCCCAGCCGGAGGGGGCCTTTTATCTCTTCCCCCAGACCCCGGAGCCCGATGCCGCCGCGTTCTGCGCCAAGGCCAGGGCCCTGGATTTGATCCTGGTGCCCGGGGACAGCTTCGGCTGCGGCGGGCATGTGCGCATTTCCTACTGCGTCCAGCCGGAGCTGATCCAAAGGGCGCTGCCGAAGTTTGAGAAATTGGCCCGGATGTATGGGCTGATGTGAGGGGAACCGGGGGCCCTCACTCCCCCGGCAGGCAGTGGTACACCACCCCATTCTCCGGCACCTCGCCCCGGAGGGCAAAGAGCTCTTCCACTGTCACCAGGCAGTAGCCCCGTTCCAGCAATTCATCTACACAGGCTAAGGCGGCGGTGACGGAGCTGTGGAAAATGTCGTGCATGAGGACGATGTCCCCGTCCCCCACATCTTCCAGCACCGCCTGGATGATCCGCTCTACGTCCTCGTCCCGCCAGTCCTCGGGGTCCACCGACCAGCACACAATCGGGGCGTCCGCCCACTGTTCCAGGGCTTCGTCCACATAGCCGTAGGGCGGACGGACCATAAAGTGGGATTCCCCCACCAATTCCTCCAAGGCGTGGCGGCACTGGTCCAGCTGCCGGTTGATCCCATCCCGGTCCAGGCCGGAGAGCTGGACGTGGTCCCAGCTGTGCAGGCCAATCTGATGGCCCTCGTCAGCCATCCGCCGCACCAGCTCCGGCCGGGTGGAAATCTGCTTGCCGATGAGGAAAAAACTGGCCTTGGCCCCCCGCTCTTCCAGGCCATCCAGAAGGACCCGGGTGGTCCCCGGCCAGGGGCCGTCGTCAAAGGTCAGGGCAACATAGCCCGCGGGCTCCGCCGCCGCCGTGGCCACGGCAGACCCGCCCCCCGGCAGCAACAGCGCCGCCAAGGCCATACACAGGGCCACCGTCCAAAGCACCCAGATGATATCTTTCCGCATCCTGTCCACGCCCCTTTCTGCTCCATGCAGTATGCCCCCGGAAGGGGGGAAAGTTGCGGGGGACAGGGTGGAACCATTGAAAAAATGCAAGGAGTATCGCCATGAAAAAAGTCGTCGGCATTGCGCTGGTCCTAGCGCTTTTGATCTTCCTCATCCCCATGGGCCTGCGCCAGGAACGCAACGCCCAGGAGGAGCAGCCTACCACCCACACCCAGCTCCCCGACAGCGGCCATGTGTTGAATATCCTCACCGACAGCGGCGTGGAGCCCATGGATTTGAACCAGTACCTGTGGGGGGTGGTGGCGGCGGAGATGCCCGCCAGCTTTGAGCAGGAGGCCCTCCGGGCCCAGGCCGTGGCCGCCCGGACCTACGCCCTCCACAAGGCCGGCGGGGCGGTGAACCACCCAGAGGCGGACCTATGCACCAACTACGCCTGCTGCCAGGCCTGGATTTCCCAGGATGCCGCCCGGAACAACTGGGGGGAAAACGCTGAAGCCAACGCCGCAAAAATCACCGACGCCGTGGCCGCCACCGACGGACAGGTCATCCTCTACGAGGGCGGCCTCATCACCGCCGTGTTCCACTCCTCCTCCGGCACCGGCACCCAGGACGCCGTGGAAGTCTGGGGCAACGATGTGCCCTATCTCCACAGCGTGGCTTCCCCAGAGGGGGAGGAGGTCCCCAACTACCACAGCGAGGTCATCCTCACCACCCAGGAGTTCCGGGAAAAATTCCTCACCGCCCACCCGGAGGCGGTGTTGGAAGGGGAGGACCCCGCCGCCTGGATCGGGGACTGCGTGGTCAACGACGCCGGGAGCGTCCACAGCATCAACATTGCCGGGATCACCATCACCGGGGCCCAGGCCCGGACCATCTTTGGCCTGCGCTCCGCCGCCTTTACCGTGGCCGCCGCCGACGGCCAGGTGAAGTTCTCCGTCACCGGCTTCGGCCACGGGGTGGGTATGAGCCAGTACGGCGCCAACGCCATGGCCAAAGAGGGGAAGGGATACATGGATATCCTAAAACACTATTACACAGGGGTCTCTGTGGAAATCTGCCCGGAGGGCTTGTACCCTAAGCACAGTGGACAATAAACAGGCCTGTGGATTGATACTTTTTTGTAACCAGCCTGTAAAACTTCGTCATTTTTACAAGGGATTTTCCCCTTTGTGCGTTCTGACAAGGGTTTTTTCATGGAAATATACGCAGGATTCCACAGGATTCCCGGGAGAGCGAAGGGGAAAACCTCAACAGGCACAAAGGTTTTACACATTGTCCACATGGTTATCCACATTATCCACAGGGTTGTTAACATACAGTTCCACATGTCAAAAATGAATGTCAAGAGAAAAGTTCCCGGTGGATTTGCTAAAAATCACCGGGGGAGGAGGTTTTATGTCCCAGCTCATCGCCGCCATCGCCACCCCGCCGGGCACCGGGGGGGTGGGCATCCTCCGCCTCTCCGGCCCTGGGGCCATAGAGGCGGCGGCCCAGGTCTTTTCCCCGGCGGGGCCCACCGCCCTGGCGGACGCCCCAGACCGGCAGCTGCTCTATGGTAAGCTCCTGGACGAGAAGGGGCAGGGGTTGGACAGTGCCCTGGCCTTCGTCAGCCGGGCCCCCCGGAGCTACACCGGGGAGGACACGGCGGAGCTCCAATGCCACGGCTCCCCCATGGTGCTGTCCCTGGCCTTGGAGGCGCTGTACGCTGCCGGGGCCCGAGCCGCCCAGCCGGGGGAGTTCACCCAGCGGGCGTTCCTCAACGGCAAGCTGGATTTGACCCAGGCGGAGGCGGTGATTGACCTCATCGACGCGGAGACCCCCGCCGCCGCCCGGGCTGCCGCGGGGCAGTTGGAGGGGGCCTTGTCCCGGCGCATCGGGGGGATTTATGACGGGTTGGTGGACCTCTCCGCCCACTTCCACGCGGTGTTGGACTACCCCGACGAGGAGTTGGACCCCTTCCGCGCCGACACCATCGCCGCCGCCCTGGAAGGGGCCCTGGGGGGCTTGGATGCCCTCCTGGCCACCTACCAGCGGGGGCGGCAGCTCACCCGGGGGGTGCCCACGGCCCTGCTGGGCCGTCCCAATGTGGGGAAATCCTCCCTGCTCAACGCCCTGCTGGGCTATGAGCGGGCCATCGTCACCCAGGCCCCCGGCACCACCAGGGATACCATTGAGGCAAAGGCCACCCTGGGCGGGGTGCTCCTGAACCTTACAGATACCGCCGGCCTCCGGGAGGCCGGGGACGAGGCGGAGCGCTTGGGGGTGGCCCGCAGCCGGGCGGCGGCGGAGACGGCGGAGCTGGTGCTCCTGGTGCTGGACGCCTCCCAGCCCCTGACAGCAGAGGACCGGGAGGCCATCGCCCTGGCCCAGGAGCGGCCCCGTTGTATCTGCCTGTTGAACAAGTCCGACCTGCCCCCGGTGCTCACGGCGGCGGATTTGCCCTTCCCGTGGATATGCCCCGTGAGCGCCAAGGACGGCAGCGGCTTAGACGCCCTGGGGGAACGGGTGGCGGCGCTGTTCCCCGCCGGAGACACCCAAGGGGGAGCGCTGCTCACCAACGCCCGGCAGATGGAGGCCGCCCGCCGGGCCCGGGGGGATTTGGAACGGGCCCAGGAGGGCCTGCGCCTGGGCACCCCGCCGGATTTGCTCCTCAGCGATGTGGAGGAGGCCCTAGGGGCCCTGGGGGAGCTCACCGGAGCCAGCGTGCGGGAGGATATTACCGCGAGAATCTTCCAGCGGTTTTGTGTGGGGAAATAATAGACAGAAAGGGACCGGAAACACCGGCCCCTTTCTTTTTTCAAAAATTTTACGGAAAAATGGAAAGCAAGCTTGACATTTGCCCTAGCAAAGTGTATTCTAGGAATGGAAAGTGAGCTTTCCATTAAGGGAGGTGATGCTGTGAAGAATCGTTTGGAAGCCATCCGTAAGGAGCGGGGGGTCACCCAGGAGGCCTTGGCCGCGGCCTTGGAGGTCACCCGCCAGACCATCAGTTCTTTGGAGAAGGGGCGCTACAACCCCTCTATCCTCCTGGCCTTTAAGCTGGCCCGGTATTTTGAACTGCGCATCGAGGACATCTTTATTTATGAGGAGGACATACCATGAGAAGGAAAACCAAGCTGTATTTGGCCCTGGGGCTGTGCGGGGTGTTGGTCCTGGCCCTGACGCTGCCCCTGAAAGGCTGCCTGTCCCAGCCGGTGGACGGGACATTGATTGGCCTGGGCAGCGCCATGGTGGGCCTTGGGGTGGGGCGGTTTGCCCTGGGCCGCTTTGAGGAGACCCATCCCCAGGCGCTGCATCAGGCGGAAATCGAGGCCAAGGACGAGCGCAACCAGGCCATCCGCTTCCGGGCTCAGGCACAGTCGGGAGTGGTGCTGCAATGGCTGACCATGGCGGCGGCGTGGCTGTGCATCCTGATGGACGGCCCCCTGTGGTTTACCCTGGCGGCTGTGGGGGTATTCACCGGGAAGACGGTGTTGGAACTGGGGTTGATGGCGTATCATCAGCAGCGGATGTGAGGATAGGAAACCCCCGGCGGGAAGGATTGTTTCCCGCCGGGGGTCTGCTGATTGATATACAGAATGTGGGAACCATCGGCAGGGGCACAAGGCTTACAGCTCCCGCAGCTGGTCCTCATCTGCGTAAATGGAAAGTTCCCCGCACTTGGGGCAGATTGCCACCTTGGGCCGCCCGATGCGCCCGCCGAACCAGGCGCCTTCCTCCTTGCAGATCTGAAGCTCATAGGCGCCGCCCTCAACCTTTAGAGCACAGCCCTCCCGCATCTCTGCGCCGCAACGGATACAAATTCGCATGCCTTAGCCCTCCTGTGATGTTTATTTTCATTGATAGTGTAACACAGGGAAGGTCCGGGGGCAAGATATACCCCGCCCCCTTGCAGGAATCCCACTTTTTTGCTATACTAGAGTATCTTGAAAAAACCCACCGCCAGGGAGGTCACTATGGAATTTATCATCATCTCCGGCCAGTCCGGCGCGGGCAAGAGCTCCGCCGCCGCGTTTTTGGAAGACTTGGGCTTTTACTGTGTGGATAACCTCCCCGTGGCCCTGATTACCTCCTTTGCCGGCATCTGCATGGCCGGGGCGGGGACGGGCAAATATAGCCGGGTGGCCCTGGTGACGGATATCCGGGGAGGCCAGACCTTCGACGAGCTCTTCCAGGCCCTGGACGAGCTGGAAGCCATGGCCCTGCGCTACCGTCTGCTCTTCGTGGAGGCCGCCGACGAGGTCATCATCAGCCGCTATAAGGAGACCCGCCACACCCACCCCCTCACCCGCCAGGGCTATTCCCTCCCGGAGGCGGTGCAGTTGGAGCGGGTGGCCTTGGAGCCGGTGCGCCGCCGGGCCAGCCACACCTTGAACTCCACCGGGCTGAACCTGTCCAAGTTCCGGGGGGAGCTGCTGCGGCTCTTCGGCATGGGCTCCCTGGACGAGACCATGACCGTGTCCGTAACCTCCTTCGGCTTCAAGTTCGGCATCCCCATGGACGCCGACCTGGTCTTTGACGTGCGCTTCCTCCCCAACCCCTTTTATATTGCGGAGCTGCGGGAGTGTACCGGGCTGGAAGAGGCGGTGCGCAGCTTCCTCTTCGGCTACCAGCAGACCAACACCTTTCTGCGCCATTTGGAGGAGATGCTCTCCTTCCTCCTGCCCCAGTATGTGGAGGAGGGGAAGTCCTCCCTGGTGATTGCCATCGGCTGCACCGGCGGCCACCACCGCTCCGTGGCCATCGCCCACGCCCTGACGGAGTATATCCGCCAAAAAGGCTACCGGGTGGAGGAGCTCCACCGGGACATGGGGCGATGAACCACACCACCATAGAGGAGGGACGCCCCATGTCCTTTGCTGGCGACACGAAAACAGAGCTGTGCCGGACCAAGCTCACCCGGGCCTGCTGCGCCCAGGCGGAGGCCTGCGGCATCCTGCTCTTTTGCAACCACTTCTCCCCCCGGCAGGTGCGCATCATCACCGAGTCCGCCGCCTTTGCCCAGCGCCTGCCCCTGCTCTTCCAAAAGGCCTTTGGCCTGGGCTTCGACGGCCGGGGCGGGGAGGGGCCGGGGAAACGGGTGTTTACCATCACCCAGCCGGACAAGCTCCGGGCCCTTTGGCAGGCCTGCGCCTTTGACCTCAACGGCCCCGCCCACCACATCAACTTCGGCTTGTTGGAGGAGGCCCACTGCCGCCTGGCCTTCCTCCGGGGGGCGTTCCTGGCAGGGGGCTCCGCCATCGACCCGAAAAAGGGCTACCACTTGGAGTTTTCCACCACCCACTTCAGCGTCAGCCGGGAGCTCACCGCCCTGCTGTTGGAGCTGGGCTTCCCCCCCAAGGCGTCCACCCGGAAGTCCAACTACGTCACCTATTTCAAACAGAGCGAGACCATTGAGGAGCTCCTCACCGCCATCGGCGCGCCGGTGTCCGCCATGGAGCTGATGAACGCCAAGGCGGAAAAGCTCCTGCGCAACGGGGTGAACCGCCGGGTGAACTGCGAGGCCGCCAACGTGGGCAAGACCGTGGACGCCGCCTTGGAGCAGCGCCGGGCCATCCAGGCCCTGCGGGCGTCCCAGCGCTTGGAAACCCTCTCCCCCAAGCTCCAGGAGGCCGCCCAGCTCCGGGAGGCCCATCCAGAGCTCTCCCTATCCCAGCTGGCGGAGCTGTGTACCCCTCCGGTGACCAAGTCCTCCTTGAGCCACCGGCTGAGGAAGCTCATCGCCTTGAGCCAAGAAGCGCCGGAAGGCGCGGAGGGATAGACGCCAGGGATGCGGCTCACCCCACCACCGAGCAAACGACGACAAAGGAGGGGAACCATGTATTTCACACTGATTTTGACCATCCTATGTGCCGGGTTATCCTTCGTGATGCTGGCCCTGACCATCATCAAAGGGGTCAGGGGGGACTATTATACCGGCACCCTGACGGTGGGGACGCTGGCCTTTTGCCTGCTGTCCCTTCTGTTATCCGGCGTTTTCTAACCGCTGGATCCACCACACATACCATAAGATACCATAGAAACAAAAAGGAGTTAATTGTTATGGACCTGACACGTTACCAGAAAGCAATGGACCTGCACAGCAAGGGCTTCAACTGCTGCCAGTCTGTTCTGGCGGCCTTTTCTGACCGCACGGGCCTAGACGACCAGACCGCCTTCAACCTGGCCGGGGGCTTCGGTGCCGGAGCGGGCACCGGGGAGCTATGCGGCGCCCTCAGCGGAGCGGTGATGACCCTGGGCCTCACCCATCCCGTGGACCCCGCCGACCCCGTGGGGGGCAAGCGCCGGACCATGGGCCTGGGCAAGCAGGTCCAGCAGGGGGTGAAGGAGCGCTTCGGCAGCCTGCGCTGCACCGACCTCTTGAAAACCGATATCTCCCCAGAACTCACCCCGGTGGCCCAGGAGATGGGTCTCACCAACCGCTGTGATATCCTCATCGTCAATGCCATCCAGCGGGTGGAAGCGCTCCTCCAGGAGGAAGGCTAAGCCATGGCCTTTGTCCACCTCCACGTCCACTCGGAATACAGCCTCCTGGACGGGGCCTGCCGCTTGGAGGGCCTGGTGCAGCGGGTGAAGGAATTGGGGCAGACGGCCGTAGCCGTCACCGATCACGGGGTGATGTACGGGGCGGTGGACTTTTACAAGGCCGCCAAGGCCGCGGGCATCAAGCCCATCATCGGCTGCGAGGTGTACGTGGCCCCCCGGACCCGCTTCGACAAGGTCCATGAGCTGGACGATAAGCCCTACCACCTGGTGCTGCTGTGCCGCAACGAAACCGGCTATCGCAACCTCTCCGCCCTGGTGAGCCGGGGCTTCACCGAGGGGTTTTACGGCAAGCCCCGCATCGACATGGCGCTGTTGGAGGAGTACCACGAGGGCTTGCTTGCCCTCTCCGCCTGCCTGGCGGGGCAGCTGCCCCGGCTGCTGCTGGCGGGGGACTATGAGGGGGCCAAGGCCCATGCCCTCCACATGCGGGAGCTCTTCGGCCCCGACGGCTATTACCTGGAACTCCAAGACCACGGCATCCCCCAGCAGCGGGAGGCCGCGGGGGCCATTGCCCGGCTCCACCGGGACACCGGCATCCCCCTGGTGGTCACCAATGACGCCCACTACCTCACCCGGGAGGACGCCGCCACCCAAGATGTACTCCTGTGCATCCAGACCGGCCGCAGCGTGGAGGACCCCAGCCGGATGCGCTTCGAGACCCAGGAGTTTTACATCAAGTCCCAAGAGGAGATGGCCGCCCTCTACCCAGACTTCCCGGAAGCGGTGGAAAATACGGCCAAAATCGCCGATTTGTGTAACCTGGACTTCCAGTTCGGGGTCTACCACCTGCCAGAATTCAAGCTGCCAGAGGGGGAGGCCGACGGGGACGCCTATTTTGAAAAGCTCTGCCGGGCGGGGTTCCGGGAGCGCTACCCCCAGGGCAGCGGCGAGTATGAACAGCAGTTGGAATACGAAATGGCCATGATCCGCCGGATGGGCTTTGTGGAATACTTCCTCATCGTCTCCGACTTCATCGGCTATGCCAAGGCCCAGGGCATCCCGGTGGGGCCGGGGCGGGGCTCCGCCGCCGGGTCCATGGTGGCCTATTGCTTAAAAATCACCGACGTGGACCCCATGAAGTATGCCCTGTATTTCGAGCGCTTTTTGAACCCCGAGCGGGTGTCCATGCCGGATATCGACGTGGACTTCTGCTACCGCCGCCGGGGAGAAGTCATCGACTATGTGAACCGGAAGTACGGCGGGGACCATGTGGCCCAGATCGTCACCTTCGGCACCATGGCCGCCAAGGGGGCCATCCGGGACGTGGGACGGGCCCTGGATGTGCCCTATGCCCAGGTGGATACCATCGCCAAGCAGGTGCCCGACACCCTGCACATCACCTTGGAACAGGCCCTGCAAGTTTCCAAGCCATTCCGGGAACTCTACCAGAGTGACCCAACGGCCAAGCAGATCATCGACACCGCCAAGAGCCTAGAGGGGATGCCCCGCCACGCCTCCACCCACGCCGCCGGGGTGGTTATCACCCGGGAGCCTGTGGACCACTACGTCCCCCTGGCGAAAAACGACGAGGCCATCGTCACCCAGTATACCATGACCACCCTGGAAGAGCTGGGGTTGTTGAAAATGGACTTCCTGGCCCTGCGCAACCTCACGGTGTTGGACGACGCCCTGGCCCTGGTCCGGGCCCACACCCCAGGGTTCAGCCTGGAAGCCATCCCCGACGACGACCCGGAGACCTTCCAAATGCTCTCCGAGGGCCGCACCTGCGGGGTGTTCCAGATGGAATCCGCGGGGATGACCGGTGTGTGTGTGGGCCTCAAGCCCAAGGATATTGAGGACATCACCGCCATCATCGCCCTCTACCGGCCGGGGCCTATGGACTCCATCCCCCGCTTCATTGCCTCCAAGCACGACCCCAAGATGATCAGCTATAAGCACCCGGCCTTGGAACCCATCCTGGCCACCACCTACGGCTGCATCGTCTACCAGGAGCAGGTCATTGAGATTTTCCGCCGCCTGGCGGGCTACTCCCTGGGGCAGGCGGATATGGTCCGCCGGGCCATGAGCAAGAAGAAGCGCAAGGACATCGAGCGGGAGCGCACCGCGTTCCTCCAAGGGGACCCAGAGCGGAACATCGCCGGCTGTGCCGCGGGGGGCATCCCTGGGGAGACCGCCCAGGCCATTTACGACGACATCTCGGACTTTGCCGAGTACGCCTTCAACAAGGCCCATGCGGTGTGTTACGCCATCGTGGCCTATCAGACCGCCTGGTTCAAGTGCCACTATCCCCGGGAGTATATGGCAGCCCTGCTGACCTCGGTGCTGGACTCCCAGGGGAAAATCGCCATCTATATTGCGGAATGCCGGGAGATGGGCATCCGCCTCCTGCCCCCGGATATCAACAAGTCCGGCCCCCACTTCACCGTGGCGGGGGAGGACATCCGCTTCGGCCTGGCCGCCCTGAAAGGGGTGGGCAGGGGCTTTACCAATAAGGTGTTGGAGAAGCGGGGAGAAGGGGGGGCCTTCCGCTCCTTCCCGGACTTCTGCCAGCGGCTGTTGGAGGAGGACTTGAACAAGCGGGTGGTGGAAAGCCTCATCCGCGCCGGGGCCTTTGATTCCATGGGCCTGCGGCGCTCCCAGCTTTTGGATGCCTACGAGGGATTCCTAGACGCCCTGGCCCGGAACCGGCGGAAGAATTTGGAGGGACAAGTGGACCTCTTCTCCCTGGGGGGGGAGGAGAGCGAGCCGGTGGAGCTCACCCTCCGGGACATCCCAGAGTGCTCCCCCCAGGAGCTGATGGCCATGGAGAAGGAACTCACAGGGCTGTACCTCTCCGGCCACCCCATGGATGCCTACCGGGACAGCGCCCAGGCCCAGGGGGCGGTGCCCATCGGCGGGCTGTTGGAATCCCTGGAAGGGGAGGACGCCCCCCGCCAGGACGGGGCCCGGGTGCTGGTGGCGGGGGTGGTGTCCTCCGCCAAGACCAAGACCACCCGGAACAACAGCCTCATGGCCTATGTGACCTTGGAGGACGACACCGGCTCTGTGGAGCTGATGGTGTTTGCCCGGGAATTGGAGCAGTGCAGCAACTACCTCCACGAGGGCAGCCCCCTGTTGTGCCAGGGCCGCATCTCCCTGCGGGACGACAAGCCCGCCCAAATTCTGTGCGACCGGGTGACCCCCCTGAGCCAGGTGCCCGAGGCCCCGCCCCCCCAGCCGGAGCTGCGGCAGGGCACCCTGTACCTGCGCCTGGCAGGGGAAGGCCCCCTGCTCCAACGGGTGAAGGACCTGTTCCTCCTCTTCCCCGGGGGGAGCCGCACGGTGCTCTATTTGGCCGACAGCCAGCGGCGGCTGGGGGCCACCTGCCTGCTCCACGAAGCGCTCCTGGAAGAGCTGGGAGAGCTGTTGGGGGAGGAAAATGTGGTGGTGAAAGGGGCGGCATCTTAGGCCCCGGCAGCAACAATCAAACGAAAGGCATACCATGGAAAAAAACATACAACAAGTGTTCTCCCCCCGCCACCAGCGGATTTTATGGGTGGCCCTGAGTATCCTGCTCCAAGCGGGGCTCATTGTGGTGACCCTGCTCTTCTTCAGCCAGTATTTCGGCTGGGTCTACCTGACCTGCGTGGCCATCAGTGTGTTGGTGTCCCTGTACATCTCCACAAAAAAGACCAAGCTGGCCTATAAGGTCGCCTGGATCATCCCCATCCTGCTGTTTCCCCTGGTGGGGGGAATCATGTATATCTTCCTGGGGGGTGGGCGGCAGCCCCACTATCAGAAGGCCGACGCCGTCCGGGTGTTCCGCCGCCACCTGTCCCCCGGCCTGGACAACATGGACTTCCTGGGCTACGGGGCCGACGCCATGCAGCAGGCCTATTACCTCCAGCACAGCGGCTTCTTCCCCGCCTACCTGGGGACGGAAACCCGCTATTTCTCCACCGGCGAGGACTTTTTCCCGGTGCTGTTGGAGGAGCTGGAAAAGGCCCAGTCCTATATCTTCCTAGAGTACTTCATCATCTCCGAGAGCACCATGTGGTGGGAGATTTTGAACGTCTTGGAGAGCAAGGCCCAGGAGGGGGTGGACGTGCGGGTGATCTATGACGGGGTGGGCAGCGCCGCCGTCCTGCCGAAAAATTATCCCGAATACCTCCAAGGCTTGGGCATCCAGTGCCAGGTGTTCCGGCCCTTCGTGCCGGTGCTGTCCATCCACCAGAACAACCGGGACCACCGGAAGCTCTGCGTCATCGACGGCTTGACGGGCTTCGTGGGGGGGCTGAACCTGGGGGACGAGTATGTCAACCGCATCAAGCGCTTTGGCTACTGGAAGGACAACGCCCTGCGCCTGCGGGGGGAGGCGGCCTGGTCCCTTAGTGTCCTGTTCCTGACCATGTGGGACAACATCACCAAGGGCCGCACAGACTACGCCCTCTTCCGGCCCAAGGAGTTCCCGGCCGCTGCCCTGGCGTCGGGGCTGGTGGTGCCCTATGCCGACAGCCCCCTGGCAGAGGATACCCTCTGCGCGGACCTGTTTTTGCAGATGATTACCAAGGCCAAGCGCTACCTCTACCTCACCACCCCCTACCTCTCGGTGGATGAGACCATCCTCTCCGCCCTCACCACCGCCGCCCGGACGGGGGTGGATGTGCGCCTGATGGTGCCCCATATCCCGGACAAAAAGACGGTGTTTACCGTCACCCAGTCCAACTACCCCCCCTTGTTGGAGGCGGGGGTGCGGGTGTTCGAGTTCACCCCCGGCTTCATCCACAGCAAGACCGTGGTAGCCGACGACCTCTATGCCTCTGTGGGCAGCTGCAACATGGACTACCGCAGCCTGTTCCTCCAATTTGAAAACGGCGTGTGGCTGTGCGGCGACCCGGCAGTGGTGGCGGTGCGGGACGACTTCCTAGAGGCCCAGCGCCATTGCCAGGAAATCGCCATGTCGGACTGTGAAAACCTGTCCTTTTTTACTAAGCTGAAGCAGTCTGTGTACCGGATGTTCTCGCCGTTGTTTTGAGAATGGAATCGACAACCCCCGGACGATATGTCCGGGGGTTGTTAATCTGTATCGCTTCCGTCTGTCTGAACCCCATCAACATTGTAGTTGTAGGTCAAAGACGGATTGCCTTCTTGATTCAAAAAGGTGGGCGCGCCATACTGTTTTTCAATTTCCTTTTGCGCCGCCCCCAACGGCACCACATCGTCCAAAACCCAGTGGGTCTGGCCTTTTCCAAAAGCCAATTGCACGACGGTATCTGCCTCCCAATCGTAGGCAACCTGGACCCCGTCCTCACCCTTTCCATAATTTGTTGTCCATAATTGACACGCCTCTTCCGGTCGTTCCGCTTTTTCCTCCGGACTTAGCGCGGCTTCCACTTCTTCGCGGGTCATGCCTAACGTGAGCTTCACACCTGTTTCCTGATTGCTGATTACACCAAGGCTGTCCCTTTTTCCTGCACAGGCGGTAAGGCACAAACACAGCGCCAACACCAGCGCACCTGTCAAGATGAT